>JAGHSJ010000248.1 GCA_018065935.1 Candidatus Kurthia equi | reverse complement strand
TTTCAAATCTTTTCAAATTAATTGACCAAATTCTCTTTTTACAATTTTTGTAAACGTTTTCTTATGTATCTGTTGCTCTAGAGAATTTGCTAACTTGCTTACATATTTAACAACAGGATGTAACAATTACTTTGAATTCACTAAAAATAGTATAGGAGGATTGAATTTATAGAACAGCTTTGTTTTAACCTTGGAGTATGCTTTAATTTTGCTCATGTTTGAAAGTACGAAACATTAAGAGAATCACCCGCTAGAAGCTTAGCCTGTAATTTTACTTACAAAGGAGAGATTTTTCATGCAAACTATTACGACCGAATATAAAAATTCAAAGAACAGTATTTTATCACTGAACGAACACCACTATGAACTTTTTTATATTAACCTTGTTGAAGTTCCTTTACTTGAAAAAACTTTAACAGAAAGAGCCAGTAAATATGCATATTATCCTGCTTTATATAGAGATATCTGGTTTTTGATTGATCAACCATATGATCAAATTCAATTTAGCACAAAGGTAGATTATTCTAATGAAGTTCTTTCACTAATTTTACAAAGTGTCTATGATCATCCAACATTCCATATTATCCACGACTTAGCTCACGACAAAAATGGCAGTTCATTTATCAATGCACTATTCGTAACAGAGATGGTTGTGCTCATGCTAGACTCTGAAGTGTCTAGAATATTCAATCCTGATGGTTCAAATGAAGCCATTGCATTAAATGAATTCATCAATGAGCAATTAGAAATTGGCAATTGCCTAGAATGTGCTGCACAAGCGATTCTAAAATCTTTAAACGAACTGCCTATATTCTTTGATATGACTACTTTTAATGCGCTTCCACTAGCTGAAAAGACAAAATATTCATTTGAAGTTTTCCAAGAAACAAATTTTTTAGATGAAATTTCAGATTTTAGAGAACTCTATATGTAGCTCATATAATTTAAAGGTCTTTCTATACATGTGTAAAGAGAGAAAAATAAAATACTACACCTCCCCAAAAAGTAGGATTCAAACTAATTTGGAGGTGTTTTTTTATATTTTATGCTTGCAGGATACAACTAGAATCAGACATGTGACACGGACGTGGCTCCACGTGATGTTAATCAGGTAAGCCTTCCAACACGATGTCGTGCACTCGGTTTCCCTTCTATTCGTTCATCTTATTGTGCATGAATTTGATTGCCCATCAACGCTGCCCTTCAGTTAAATAATTGCATATAAAAAAGCATCTCCAGTAGTGACAAATAGTTTAAAACTATCTGCTCGCCTGAAGATGCTTTTTATTAAATGTAAAACTATACTCTCTCTGGTTTTACGGCAAAAATTGGTTCAATATCTTCTAAATAAGACATTTCTTTTTCATTCATTAGAAGATGAATTGTTCCATGATCATTCGTTGTACGGATTAGACGACCAATCCCTTGTTGTAAACGCAATAACATGAATGGTAATTCTACTTCTACAAATGGATCATCTGCAAACGAACGTTTCGCATCAAATAATGGATCGCTTGGAGGGAATGGTAAATCAAAGATGATGACACGTGTTAATGAATCCTCTGGTAAATCTAACCCTTCCCATAAGTGGTATGAGCTTAGAACATTCAATTTACCGTTTTGGAAATCACGAACAAGTGATGATAATTCTCTATCGCCTTCAAATCCAATAGAAGCACATTGTTCCTCTGTTAAATATTCTTTGAAATGAAGCATGGCTTGTTTTGATTTGAATAATAGTAAAGTTTGATCAGCTTTTTCTTCAAGAATTTGCACAACACGAGCAGCTTTTTGTTGCTGTTCGATTTCATGAAGTTTAATTTTCATAACCTCTTCATAATCAAATGGTGACGCCACTGAGAATGAATCATATTTTTTAATACCAAGGCTATAAGCAATATAGCTGAAGTTTTTATTGATAGACAAAGTAGCTGAAGAGAAAATATAAGGAACTTTTTTAGAGAATAATTTTTTCTCTAAGATTTCAGTAATTAAATGAGGCATAATAACTAATGTTTCCTTACCATCTGTTTCCTCTAACCAATCAATCGCATTGCTTTTCGATACAAAAATACGCATCGCGGCTTCATATTGATCTAAGAATTCTTCACCCATACGTAATTCGTATTCTGGAATGACATACATTTCAGATTCAAAGACGAATTCTTCCATTAATTTTTCAATGGTTTCAATTACTTTTTCACCTAATTTAATTAATGTTTCGCTCTTATTAATACGTTTACGATCTTCATCTGATTCAATGACATCATCTTGCAGTTGGTCGAAGAATAATTCATGACCATCTTGCAATTTCTCCATTAAATTCAATGTTTTTTCACGTAATCCATCTACCATTAAACGGTCAAGTAAATCAACAATCGTATGCTCTTGAATTTTAATTGTCATTGCTTTTTGTGCAGCATATTCTAATAAATGCCCTTCATCTAATACGACCATTGATGTTTCAGGTAATAATGGTGATTGACTTTCACGTTCGCGTGATTCTTTTGTAGCAATATGCTCCATTAGGAAATCTTGTGAACAAATAATTAAATCAGTTGCTTCACGATAATGTGCGCGATGTAATGTTTGGCCACAACGGTTACGTACATTACATACTTGGCATTGTTGAATATGATTGTAATTTACATGCTGCCATTCTTCATCCGAAATGGTTGGGTAATCACTGCGTACACCATATAATTCTAATTTACCGGTGCCATTTACACCTTCAGGAATAGACATCGCAATTTCATCAAGATAGTCGCCATCCATAAAACGTTCAGCCTCTTCATAACGTTTATTACATAAATATTGGTCACGTGATTTCGCCAAACGGACATCAATATTTAAATTTAATAAAGTTTGAAGTTTGTTAATATCGCCACCTTCTTTAACAAGTTGGTCGATTAATGTTTCATCAGCACAAGCTATTAAAGCTGGTTTTCCGATATAACGTGCATAGGCAATTGCTGGTAGTAAGTAGGCAATTGTTTTACCTGTACCTACGCCTGCTTCTGCAAATAATACAGACTTATCACGTAATACTTTTTCAATTTGGTATGACATGAAAATTTGTTCGTCACGGCACTCTAAGCCTTTTTCAGGAAGCTCGTCATATAGTACGTCGCCCATCCAGTCTCCTAGTGAGTCGAAAAAAGATTTTTCTTTTGATAATTCAAATGGTAGTGATTGTCTCATATATTGGCTACCCCTCTCATAGTTCATCATGCGACATGAAAAGTCGGAAGCGGGTTTTCCCTCTTCCGATCATTTTCTCTGTTCATTTATTCATCTTACCTATTTTTTAACTTTTCTACCCCAGTATTGGTAGTAGTCTGTACGGATAAAACCATTGAATAGTTTACGTTTTTTCGTCGCACGACGACCGTAACACTCTTCAAAGTTCTCCATAGACGATAGCATATATACTGACCAAGTTGGATGAGCTTTCATCATTGTGCCCATTTTATTAATCATTTGTTCAAGTTCTTCTATTTCACCCATACGTTCACCATAAGGTGGGTTACCAATCATAACCCCATTTTCGTAGTATGTTGTAAAATCGAGTACTTGCATTTGTTTAAACTCGATTATTTCACCAAAACCAGCTTCAATTGCGTTTGCTTTCGCAATTTCCACCATTTTATGATCAATGTCAGAAGCAAAGATTGTTAGAGGTTGGTCGTAGTTCGCAGCTTCGTCTGCTTCATTACGTACTTCTTCCCATATTTCTTCTTTCATAAACGGCCAGTCTTCACTAATAAATTCGCGATTGTATCCTGGTGCGATATTTTGACCAATCATTGCTGCTTCAAGAGCGATTGTACCTGAACCGCAGAATGGGTCAACGAATGGACGATTTGGTTTCCATTTTGAAATATAAACAAGTGCTGCAGCTAATGTTTCTTTTAGTGGCGCTTCACCTTGTTCTGTGCGGTATCCACGTTTATGTAGACCTGCACCCGAAGTATCAATTGTTAATGTAGCTACATCATTCAAAATAGATACTTCAATTTTAAATTTAGGACCTGTTTCTTCTAAGAAGCCTAGACGACCATATGCTTCTTTCATATGATTAACGATGGCTTTTTTTGTAATTGCTTGGCAATCTGGCACACTGTAAAGCGTTGATTTTACAGCCTTACCTGATACAGGCATTTCTGCATCTACAGGCATGATTTTAGACCATGGTAGTGCTTTAACGCCTTCGAATAATTGATCGAAAGTACGTGCAGGGAATGAACCTACTACGATTTTCACGCGGTCAGCTACACGTAACCATAAGTTTGTACGTGCGATATCGCGTTCATTTCCCTCGAAATATACTTTGCCGTTTTCTGTTGTTGTTGTGTAACCTAATGCTTTCAACTCATCTGCAACGATTCCTTCAAGACCCATTGCGGCAGTTGCTACTAAATTAAATGTTGTCATGCTTATTTCCCTTCTGTTTCCAGTTTCCAATATTCTAAATAGTCTTTCGCTTCATCTAACGGAAGCGGCTTAGAATAATAATATCCTTGAATCATATCACAGCCCATATTTCTTAGCAATTCAACCTGCTCGATTTGTTCAGCACCTTCTGCAATTACTTCCATATTCAAACGGTGTGCCATTTGAATAATTGCATCTACAACAGCCTGTTTTTCTTTCGCTGTACTGATAAATTGAATAAAGCTACGGTCAATTTTTAAATAATTTAATGGGAACTGTACAAGATACGACAGTGAAGAATAACCAGTCCCAAAGTCATCGATGGATAGTTTGAAACCCATTTCCTTTAGTTGCAGAAGTCTTCGAATAATTTCATCTTCATTATTCATGACGGTACGTTCCGTTAATTCTAATTCGAAATGATGTGGTGAACAGTTGTTTTTTTCTAATATTTTTCGTAAAGAATCCACAAAATTAGCTTGATGGAAATGGATACTTGAAATATTAATTGCAATATTCATATGTCCATAACCCATTTTATTCATTTCTAACCAAGCAAGACAAGCTTTTTCAATAATAATCTCACTCAGTGGAATAATTAATCCGGTTTCCTCTGCATGTGGAATGAATACGTCTGGAGAGACAAAGCCTAACTTACTTTTCGTCCAACGCACCAATGCTTCAAAACCTGATATTGTTTGTGTCGCTAAGTCAATTTTCGGTTGAAAATGTAATTCAAACTCTTCTTTCTTAATCGCTTTTCTTAATTCATGATCAATGAGTAGACCGTTATCTTTGTCTAATTTTAAATCTTCAAAGTAAAAAGCATATTGATTGCGTCCACTTTTTTTCGCATGTTCCATTGCCTTAACGGCTTTACTAATGAGTAGTTCTGTATTTTCTCCATCATGTGGATATAAACTAATACCAATAGAAGCACTTAAATATAATGTATGCTCATCAATAATAAACGGTTCTTCAAACAGCTTGATAATATTTTCACTAAACTGCAAAGCTTCTTTCGGATGATGTAAATTAGATAAAGCAATAACAAATTCGTCTCCACCATATCTTGCAAGTATATCTTTATTGCGGATAAGAGGTGTCAGACGCTCTACTACTTCAACTAAGATTTGATCTCCTACAGAATGTCCAAGCGATTCATTAATTTGAGCGAATCGGTCCATATCTAAAAATAATAAAGCATGCGTGAAATCCTTTTCTTTCGAAGCTTTTAAGAGAGCTTCCATACGATTTGCAAATGAATAACTATTTTCAGTACCTGTTAATGTATCGGTATTCGTACGAATTTGAATTTCTCTTTCAGCTATTTTCTTTTCTGAAAGATCTTCAAAAACACCACAATAATTTGTTACTTCACCGGCGCTATTTTTAATTGCAACAACTGTAAGCCATTCTGGATAAATAGCCCCTGTTTTACGACGATTCCAGATTTCACCTGACCATCTGCCACATTGATCAATGGTATCCCACATTTTCATATAGAAATCCTTTGTATGCATACCAGACTGTAATAATCTAGGGTTGCTGCCGACCGCTTCGGTTGCTAAAAATCCTGTCACTATTTCAAATGCAGGATTAACTGATAAAATTATTTTATTTTCATCAGTTAGCATTATACCTTCTGAAATATTATAAAAAATCGCTTCAATTATTTCAGGTCGTACATGTCCATCCGAAGAAGTCAATTTCTTAAAAAAGCTATCATTATTATCCATTATTAACCTCACATCCATGAAAAGGAATCTATTTATGTCATATTTTTCAATTTATACTTGAAAATAAAGGCTCTCCAATAAAATCCGGAGAGCCTAGTTAAAAGTCATATTAAAACATCAAAAGGAACTGTAAGCCATGTTTTGTGCCCTTCGTACTCAAACAGCCGAAGCCTCGTACTACTTTGGGTAGTAATCATCTATCTATGCATATGCAAGCATATACATCTCTCCATCCATTCAATTCTTTCAGGAGAACGCCCCTACCATAATTTGGGTTGCTCACTCGTGGGGTTTACCTCGTTCCACCTCATAGATTTCTCTATAAGCTTCGTCACTGTGGCACTTTTCAGGAAGTTTCAGCCATATCCTAAGACTTAGGCCTTCCTTCCGCCGTTAGCATTGCTGCTACCTCCGCTTATGACTTCGCGAAGCACGAACACTACGATCATCTCAGATACGTGCGAGCATGGACTTTCCTCAACAACGTCAAGCGTTGCAGCGATTACTCATTCACTTATTGATGCATACTTATTATATGCCCATGCTTATGATATATCAAGATTAAAATCACGATTAAGCAAAAACGAGCGATTAATCGTATAATTTGTCCCCAAACACGTGTTTTTCAAGATTTGCAATACGTTTTAAAATATCATAATTTGTTGCCCCAGCTCCAACTGGTGCTACTGTAGACGTATTCCCACGACGATTACTTTCCGCTTGTTCAAGCTCTTGTTTAAGTAAATTAATTTCTTCTTGTTTTTTTAACAAAGCTTTTTCAAAATTTTCATAGTCTGTGATAATTTCATCTAAAAATTGGTCCACTTCATCTTGACTGTATCCACGCATACCTGTTTTAAAATCTTTATCTAGAATTTTTTTAGCTGATAATTTAATATCCATATTCATAATCCTTTCGCAACTTATATAGTAGTATTATTATAACATACACGATTGGTAAACATGGATAAGAAAGCGTGCATCTATCCTTGTTTCTTCCGTAATCGTACATATCTCTTTTCAATTTGATTCATTTTATTTTCTTTGACCTCAGGTTTAAAGAGTTGAGATTTTTTTACGCGATGAAAGGCATTAAGCGTGTGCGCTTCCGCCTCATCTAAATCCCCTAGCTGATGTTCATACAATTTTGCTAACTCAATTGAAGCATCAATCCATTGACGTTCTTCTAAATAAGGTAACGCTAGTAAATAACAAGCTTTCGCTTCTTCATAAAGCTGTTGCCGTTTTTTTTGCGCCGCTAATAAATAATTGGCCATAGCAGCCTCTTCTCCAGCATAACTCGCCGTAATATCCGAAAGAATACCACTTCCCTTAGCCGTTTGCTTCAGGTCGTTATACCATTTCCCAATATTCGTATGGACGTTGGCTTTATCGACTTCCACATCGGCAAAAACGAGTTCTGTCGCTTGAATAAAAAGCGTAATCAGTGACAGTAAATCATATTCATTATGCTTTAATACTTGCAGCAACATGGCACTATCCCCACTACGCACAGCATCTAAATAAATCATAGGTGCTAAATAACCTGGCATATCATCTACACGATGAAAATCTAATTTCTCCTCTTCAACAGTAGAAAGCTTCATACGCTGTAAATCATTTTTCCATATTCGTTTAGAACTATGAAACAAATCAATTTGTCGATGATTTTTCAATGGCGGTAAATCATTTCGATTAAGCGTCCAACGTGTTTGCAATTGGGGCCAATCAAAACTTTTGCCATTATATGTTATTACCATTTTTTGCCCTTGCCAAAACTTCGACTCGTATAAAAAGGCTGCTTCATGTGAAGGATTTGCCAGCACATATTGTTTTAAAGTAAAGCCTTTACTGCTTTCTTGTAAAATTCCATTCAAAAATATATGTGTGCCCGTTCCCTTTAATCCAGTGGTTTCCGTATCATAAAATAAAGCCTCATCATCAGAAGTTAATTTTAGTGGATGGGCTTCTTCATACGCGTCCCACAACTCTAATCCAGCATAAAATTCCCCAAGCTTATATTTTCCATGTTGGTAATCTAAAGGGTAATTTGTTTCTTTGACAAATACGACTCCCCAGTCATTGTCTACGCGTTTCATACCTGCTTCATGCCATGCTTGTGCATAAATTGGGGGAACAGGTTTGTTAAATACAGGTTGTTCTTGTTGTTGCCCCTGCTGTGGTTTATTTTTCTTCAGCATCTGCTTCATTTGTAAGATTTTCTTTTCGTAAGACATTATCCCATCAATTCCTCTAATAAAAATGATTGTAGAAAATGTAACACTTTATCTTTGGCATCACCAGTGAGGTCCTGAGCGCCGATACATGATGGACAGCCAATTTGGCATGGACAGGATTCAACGTGCTCATAGACATGTTCTAACAGCTCTTGCCATAGGTCATATACTCTTTCACTTAAACCAATGCCACCTGGGTAGCGATCATAGACAAAAAATGTCGGCTGATCATTATGAACGGCTTTCACTTGTGGTACGACATGAACATCACTACGGTCTGATTGAATATACAATGGAATAAAGCTGTTCATCGCATAAGCTACGCCTAACATAGCTGCATTCAAATCATCATCTGTCCAATCTTCCGGTTGTTCAAAGTTTAGCCATGTTCCTGATGTATGCAATTCCTCTGGTGGTAAATGAATGGGACCAGAGCCAATATTATCATGTGTATTAAAACGAATTTTTTTAAACATGGTTGCATTCGCTAATGTCATCACATCACCGTAGGATACAGAGGCCGAACCAAGTTTACGTACTTTATCCTCTGAAATCACCTTCAATTCAACCGCTAAATTAGCATCTGTAAAGTAATTCACATCCACTTCACGGACATAGGCTTTCTTTTCTTCCCAATCTAACGTTTCCACTTGGTATTGTGTTCCTTGATGGATATAAATGGCTTCCTCATGCAATAGCGTCATAGCACTATAACGATCCATCTCGCCGATTACTGATGTTTGGGCTGGTACAGACTGATCGATAATCACGACATTTTCCTGAGAAGCCGAGCGCAAACTAATATCATGGGCTGGAAAACTTTCAGACATCCAATGCCAAGTGTCTGATGTTTTTAGCAAGATTTTTTCCTCTGCTAAGTACTCCAATAAATCCTCTACATCAAATTCAGCATAGTTCTCCCCTTTTTTAAAAGGTAATTCAAATGCCGCGCATTTTAAATGGTCCATCATAATTAACATATTTTCAGGATACACCCGTGCTTCCTCGGGTTTTTGACCGAGTAAATAATTTGGATGCTGGATAATGTATTGATCCAATGCAGTAGATTGCGCGACATAAATAATTAACGCGTCATCCTGTCTTCGCCCTGCTCGACCTGCTTGTTGCCAAGCGCTCGCGATATTTCCAGGATATCCTGTCATTATACAAGCTTGTAACTGACCAATATCTACACCTAATTCTAAAGCATTTGTTGAAACAACCGTTTGGATGGTTCCCTCTCTCAAACCACGTTCAATAACGCGGCGTTCAGATGGTAAATAACCACCACGATACCCACGAATCGATTCATCTTGGATTTGTTGACGGGTTAATGATTTTAAATAGGTGACGAGCATTTCTACACGCACACGGCTTTTCGCAAAAATAATGGTTTGGATTTCTGCTTCATATAATTTTTTAGCAATATCCTTCACTTCTAAAATGGCACTTCTTCTCACGCCAAAAGTTTCATTGACGATTGGTGGATTATAAAACAAAAATGTTTTTTTCCCTGCTGGTGCACCGTTATTTTCAATCAATTGATGCGCTGTATTTGTTAAATTCTCAGCGAGTTCCCTCGGATTTTGTATCGTAGCAGATGTACAAATAAAAACTGGGTGACTGCCATAGTAATGACAAATTCGCAGTAATCTACGTAAAACATGAGCGACATGTGAGCCAAAAACGCCCTTGTACGTATGCAATTCATCTACAACGATAAATTTCAGATTTTCGAAAAGAGATACCCATTTTGTATGATGTGGCAAAATCCCCGAATGAAGCATATCTGGATTCGTCATCACAATATGTCCTGCTTTACGAACCTTTTGGCGAATTCCCGGTGAAGTGTCCCCATCATAGGTATAACTCAAAATATCTTCATCCATTGCTTCAATAATGGCATTCATTTCCGACTTTTGATCCTGTGCTAGTGCCTTTGTAGGAAATAAATACAAGGCACGCGAGCTATGGTCTTCCATAATTGTCTGTAGAACAGGCAGATGATAACACAGAGATTTCCCAGATGCCGTCGGTGTCACTGCTGTAAATGATTGGCCAGCCATCGCATAATCATAAGCTTGACGCTGATGCGTGTATAACTGTGTAATTTTACGCGTGGCTAATGCTTTCTTTATCGAAGCATGTAAATGAAGTGGAAATTCAGCATATTGCGCTTCAATTTCGGGTAAAATTTTCATATGTTGTACGCGACTTTGCATTTTCGGGTCCGACTGCCAATCTTCAATCAATTCTTTGACAGTTTTCCGTTCTCTAATCATTGGCTACATCCTCTAATGCACGGAGATAGGTTTCACATGTATATTTAACAGATTGAATCGACTGGTAAAATCTTTTTTTGCTTGTTTTTATATAAAATGATTGCACAACAAATTGTTCGATTGCATCACTCGCATTATTTACTTGAATCATATGCACATGTTTCGGTTTATTTTTTTGAATAAATTCACTCGATAATTCTTTCCATTGGATAAGTTGTTGCTGAATATGATCTGCGTAAGGTTTTACTTCTTGAAAGAAATCAGGCTCTCTATTTTCTTCACGCATCTGCATAAACCGATTCCAGCTACGGTCACATTCCGCGTATAAATCTGTTGTTAACTCTTTTAACATAAAAAGTGCCCCTTTCCTACTTATGCTCTTATTTTAGCAAATTCGTCCTCAATAAACTACAGTCCTACTTTTTCCAGCCCTTCCTTTCCTCTTTTCAATTTTCTGCATTTGCAAATTTTTTTTGTTATTGCTACTATCTTTTGGTGGTCTTTTTCAAAAACCGATATTTTTCTGCCGATATTAAGCTAGTTAAACCACTTTTTTTTGCTTTCCTACATACTCAAAAGTACAAGGGAAAACTTGTGGTATGATATTGTGTAACGAGGTGATTTATATGGCGATACGTTATCCAAATGGGCGTAAATACACCCCTATTAACAACGCAGATAGCTCTGTAAAAAAGAAAATACACAAGGAACCTTCCTATAGTAATCGTGGGAAAACCTTAGAGGATGAAATAGATGAAGCAAATAAATTTTATTTAGCTAATCAAACGGCTGTCATCCATAAGAAACCTGTTCCAATACAAATCGTCAAGGTAGAGTATCCGTCCAGAAGTGCGGCTGTTATTAAAGAAGCATACTTTAGAACGCCTTCAACAACGGACTATAATGGTGTATATAAGGGACATTATATTGACTTTGATGCCAAGGAGACAAAAAACAAAACATCCTTCCCTCTAAGCAATGTACACCCCCATCAAATAAACCATATGCGTGCTGCTTCAGCACAAGGTGGTATTTGTTTTCTACTCGTGCGATTTTCAACATTAAGTCGCTACTTCGTTATGCCCTTTGATATTGTTGACCAAGCTTGGACAGCAATGGATTCAGGCGAACGTAAATCAATTCCACTCACAGTATTTGAACGTGATGGAATTGAAGTGAAAGAAAGTTATATGCCACAGCTCGATTACTTAAAGGCATTAACTACATTACTTCCTATTTTATAGAGGAGGAAGAAAGAGAGGGAATTTAATTGGATAAACGATATAATTCTCGAGAAGAACGTAAACGTATGGAAATGGAAGAAAAAAAACGTGGGAAACGTAAATCTTCTACTAAAAACAAAAAAACGAAGCCTAAAAAATCATGGGTAAAAAAACTCATTTTAGCGGTAATTTCTTTAGCCATTCTTTGCATTCTTATTGGTGGCGGATTTTTCGCATATTACGCATTTACGGCTCCCGACTTAGATGAGGAAACACTTAAAGACCCCGTATCCTCTAAGTTTTATGACACGAAGGGAAAAGTTTTCTACACAATGGGTACCGAAGAACGTGAACATGTAGACTTCGAAGATATTCCAAAAGAAATGCAAGATGCCATTCTATCAACCGAAGACTCTCGCTTCTACAAGCATCACGGGATTGATTTTTATCGTCTTGGTGGCGCAGTAGTTGCCAATGTTCGCGATGGTTTTGGTGCACAAGGTGCAAGTACATTAACACAGCAGGTCATCAAAAACTCCTTCCTGAATAATGGGAAAACAATTAAACGTAAAGCGCAAGAAGCTTACTTATCACTTCAGCTAGAACGTGAATATTCAAAAGATGAAATTTTTGAAATGTACTTTAACAAAGTATTAATGAGTGGCCGTATTTATGGTTTTGGGACGGCAGCACAAAACTTTTATGGTAAAGATATTGATAAATTAACTTTACCTCAAATGGCTTTATTAGCAGGTATGCCACAATCACCAAATAACTACAATCCTTTCACTAATCCAGATTTAGCTGAAAAACGTCGTAACACCGTATTAAAACTTATGTACAATAATAAGAAAATCACTAAGACTGAAATGGATAATGCCATTAAGACAAGTGTAAAAGATGGTTTACTTCCTGAAAGTAAACGTATTGCTCGAAACAGTTCTAAATATGATGCATTCATCGATGTTGTCCTAAAAGAATTAGCTGAGAATAAAGATGAAAAAGCACTTGAAGAAGGTATCAGCGTCTATACAACACTTGATACTGAGGCACAAAAAATTGTAGAAAAAACAATTAATAATGACGCGAACTTCCCAACAGAAAAAATTCAAACTGGTATTTCAGTAGTAGATACTAAAACAGGAGCGATTTCAGCAGTTGGTGGTGCACGTGATTACGGCCCTGAACGTGGATTCAACTATGCACAAGCATTAAAAACACGTCAACCAGGTTCGACAATGAAACCGATTATGGATTATGGTCCTGCCATTGAAAACTTAAAATGGAATACAGGGCATGTATTAGTCGATGAACCGATGACATACACTGGTACATCACAACAAATCAATAACTATGACAATCAATTTAGAGGTAGCATTACGATGCGTGAAGCACTTTATAATTCACGTAATATCCCTGCTATCAAAGCGTTTAAAGAAGTAGGTACTTCTAAAGTAAAAGAATTTATCGAAGGATTTGGTTTAGAACCAGATGAATTGTATGAATCAGATGCCATCGGTGGTGGATCAGTCAATCTTTCTCCAATCGATATGTCTGGTATCTATGCATCATTTGGTAATGATGGAATTTATACAAAACCTCACTCAATCAAAAAAATTGTCTATCGTGATGGGAATACATCTAAAACCTATACACCTGAACCAACTGACGCTATGAGTGACTACACGGCCTATATGCTGACAGATATGATGCGTGATGTCGTGAGTTCTAAATCAGGTGCATCTGGTACTGCAGCCGCTGTTTATGGTCTAGATGTCGCTGGTAAAACGGGGACAACGAACTACACAGCCGAGCAATTTAGCCAATATAATTTACCTGCTTCTGCTGTTCCTGATTCATGGTTTACTGGTTACACGACTAAGTATTCGATGTCTGTATGGACTGGGTATTCTGAGCGTAAAAACGCCATTACAACACCAGCTGAGCGACAATTAGCACAGAATTTATTTAGAATTATCATGACACAGATTTCTGCAGGTAAAAATACGAAGAACTTTGACCAACCTGATTCAGTTATCCGTTCTGGTTCCGAGTTATATGTTCGTGGAACACAAGTAGCTACTGAACCAGTGAAAGAAGAGAAAGAGGAAGAAAAAGAAGAAAAATTAGCAGCACCAACTGGATTAAGTGCCACATACAATGCGGATACTAATTCGGTTTCACTCAACTGGAATGCGGTAAACACGTCGGGTGTACAATACCGTATCGCTGTTGGTGGAGCTGCTATTGGAACAACTATTAGTACTTCTACCTCTTATTCTGTTCCTGCTGGTAGCACTTCATTAACATTTACCGTTGTAGCAATTGCGAATGGACAAACAAGTACTGCTGCTTCAGCTACAGTGAAAATTGCAGACGCATCTGCTGAACCAGATGAACCGGAAGTAGAAACGCCTGAGACACCGGAAGTTGAAGAGCCTGAGACGGATGAGCAGCCAACAACTGACGATAACACATCCGATAACGGTACTAATGACAACAATGGCAACAATGGCAACAATGGCAACAATGAAGGTACGACAAATAATTCAAATAATAACGCGAATACGAACAAGCCAACTGAACCGGAAGAACCTGAAACAGATGAACCCGAAACAGATGAACCGGCTGATACACAAAGCGTTACTGATACAATAGAAGAATAAAAAAGAAATCCATCAATTTGTCGCAGGACATTTGATGGATTTTCTTTATTAGTTTGTATTAAAAAAGGCAAAAGTCACTTCAAAAAATTGTGATTTTTGCCTTTCTTATATTCAAAATATTTTATATTATTTTTAGTTATGCCCCGTCTTTATTTTTTCAAACGTAAGCGTGCACAACGTTTTTTAGTTTCAGTAAACAATTCATCCAATTGGCGATAACAAGCGTATTGACCTGGTCGACGTTTAATAAATGCGATGCGTTCCATTGCGTTTATTGGGAGTACTTCATATTCTTCATTCGTATCAAATGCTGCTACTCCTGAAGCACGTGCAATAAAGGATTCATAGAGTGTAATCCCCTTTTCCATATAATGTGTAGCTGACTTATCACGACGATCATGTGCTGCATGAATATCTGGGACTAATTGTTGCCACTGTTCAAACCAAGCATCTATTTGTTGCTTTTCTATTTCTTGTCGTATTACCTCAATCATTTTGTCACAAGTCCTTTCTTCATGCGCTTTTGCCCTTCTCTACAATTATCAAATAAAGGACAGGCCTCGCAACCAGGATTTTGTGCTTTGCAATGATAACGACCAAAGAAAATCATTTGATGATGTGCCTTAGACCAACGTTCAATCGGTGTTTTTTGCATAATAGTTTCTTCAACCTGTGTCACATTGTCTTTCCAGCGACATAGCCCAAGACGTTTTGTAATTCGCTCAACATGTGTATCAACAGCCATGGCTGGCACGCCAAAAGCAACCGATAAAACAACATTTGCAGTTTTACGTCCGACACCAGGTAATGTCACTAAATCCTCTCGATTTGCTGGTACTTCACCATCATATACATCCAATAGACGTTGACTTAGTTTTTGAATATTACTCGCTTTTCCTCTAAATAAACCAATTGAACGAATATCATTTTGTAATTCTTCTAGTGGGACAGCTAAATAATCTTCAGGTGTTTTATATTTTTGAAATAAATTTTTTGTCACCTTATTTACAAGTACATCTGTACATTGAGCAGATAACAACGTGGCAATCGTCAATTCAAACGGATTGTCATGAACTAATTCACAGTGAGCATCTGGAAACATACGGTCCATCTCATCTAAACAAAGAAGCCATTGTTTTTTTGTTAGCATGCTTATTCTCTCTCCTCTAGCCAATTATAAAAAGGTGCTTTTTTAACCGGATTCGATGCGGAATGTTCAACTGCAACAGTTTTCATCGTATGTGATCTAAAATCCTTCGAATGTTTGATAGCAGCTTTTGTTGTTTTAATATTTTTCTTTTTCCAATCAAATAAAATGCGATCAATGTATTTCAACGTAATTTTATCACTTAATACTGCCTCTTTAAGTGCTTGCTGTATTAAATCTGGTGTGTGTCCATCTTGATCTATCCACATCGAAATTGTTTCAATCTCAATTGGCGAAAGTAGACGCCCCAATTCTTGTTCAAACATTTGAAATAATTTTCCTTCTTCTAATTGGTCTTGCTTCTCTATATCTTGAATTTTATCGCTCAATTCACAATCAACTAGTCTTGACCATAAAGGCATTAAATTAATTTTTTCATATAGGATATGATCTTGGCTTGTCCCTTGTTCAATTGCGACAAAGCCTTTACGAACCAATCCTTGTAGACAAAGCATAATTTGTTGCTCCTGTAAGGCCATTCTCTGTGCTAAATCTGTATGTGAAGGGAAATCTATACCTTTTTCAACAAAGGCGTGTAACTGCATAATCAGCATGGCTTCTTCCTCTGATAAATGCAATGTTTTATAATGTTTGAAAAACAATTGCGAAATAGCAACCTGTCCATTGGAAATCCACGATTGGAGTCTATTCTCTTCAATCCCCATAGTTTATCGACTCCTCCTCTTTTTAAGCTTCAGCAGTTATTATAACATTTTTACTCTATAGATGGCGAAGTAAATGCATAAGAAAATTCCCAATTAAAAGAGTTATTGCTTTTTTATGGATAATTTGATTAAAATAGTAATTGGACATCCATTTAGTATGAAAAAGGGAGGTAAAACTATGTTAGAAAACTTATTATCACCGGATCGAATCCGACGTGAAATGAAGGCTGAGACTTGGGAACAGGCCATTGAACTTGCTGGACAACCGCTTCTAGCTGATGGAAGTATTGAAAACAGTTATATTCAAGCAATTATCCGACAAGTAAATACACTTGGTCCTTACATTATATTAACGCCCAATGTTGCTCTGCCTCATGCTAGACCTGAAGATGGTGTTAATAAAACGTCTATGTCGCTTTTATCATTAGCTACACCTTGCTTATTTCCAACAGGAAAAACTGTCCAACTGTTATTTTTTCTAGCAGCTGCAGATAATGAATCTCACTTATTTGCCTTACAGGATCTCGCAGAAATTCTTTCCGTTCCTGAAAATATTGAGGAATTAATTTCATGTGAAGATGAGCAGAGTTTACAAGAAACTATTTACAAACAAATTGGAGGAATTAATCATGACTAAAATTCTAGTAGTATGTGGTAATGGATTAGGAAGTAGCTTTATGCTTGAACTAAATGTAAAAAAAGCAATTAAAGAACTTGGTAAATCAGCTGAAGTTTCTCATACAGATTTAAGCTCTGCTAAATCAGAAAGTGCTGATATTTATCTTGGCGCTGAAGATATCGTAAGTCAATTAGCTCAAACTGGTAAAGAAATCGTTACAATTCAAAATATGATGAGTTTACCTGAAATAAAAGAAAAATTAGAACCATTACTTTAATTTAAATTAGGGGTGTTGATTTTGCTAGATTTATTGATGAATGACATTTTAGGAACACCAGCCATACTCCTTGGATTATTTGCCCTTATAGGTCTTTTAATTCAAAAAGAACAAGTATCCAATGTAATTTCGGGTACCCTTAAAACCATTTTAGGTTTCGTTATTATTGGTGCCGGAGCAACGATTCTACAAGCCTCTTTAGGTTATTTCAGTAAAATGTTTGATCATGCTTTTCATGTAAAAGGGGTTATTCCAAATAACGAAGCGATTGTCGCAGCAGCACAATTAGATTTCGGAACGGAAACCGCGTTAATCATGGTATTTGGTATGATTATGAATATTGTATTCGCAAAATTCACACCTTTCAGATATATCTTCTTAACAGGTCACCATACATTATTTATGGCTTGTTTAATCGGGGTTGCACTTTCTATTGGCGGCTTATCTGGTATTCCGCTAATCGTTATTGGCTCTATTTTATTAGGTCTATGTATGGTTCTATCACCAGCCCTTTTACAACCAACAGTCCGTAAAATCACAGGATCAGATGATTTTGCTGTTGGTCATTTCGGGAGTGTTGGTTACTTTGTCTCAGCTCAAGTCGGAAAATTAGTTGGGAATAAAGAAAAATCTACAGAGGACCTAAAAGTACCTAAGTCACTTGGATTCCTACGTGATACTTCTGTAGCTATTTCTTTAACAATGGTTGTATTCTTTATGGTTGTTGCTCTATTTACAGGTCCAAGCTATATTGAGAGCGAATTATCAGGTGGCACAAACTATCTTATTTTCGCCTTTTTACAAGCATTTGAATTTGCTGCGGGTGTATATATCATCCTCGCTGGGGTTCGTATGTTAATCGCTGAAATTGTACCTGCTTTCAAAGGGATTGCAGATAAATTGGTCCCTAATGCAAAACCGGCACTAGACTGCCCAACTGTGTTCCCATTCGCACCTAACGCTGTAATTATCGGTTTCTTATTCAGTTTCATCGCTGGTCTAATCTCTATGTTCCTATTACCTCTCATGGGATTAGCCGTTATCGTACCCGGTCTTGTACCTCACTTCTTTACTGGTGCAACTGCTGGTGTATTCGGTAATGCAACTGGCGGACGTCGTGGTGCAATGTTCGGCGCGGTCGCAAACGGACTAATTATTAGTTTCTTACCTGCTATTCTCCTATCATTCATGGGTACAGTAGGATATGAAGGAACGACGTTCGGCGACTCTGATTTCGGGATTATCGGTATTATTATTATTGGGATTATGAAATTATTCGGTGCAGCTTAATTTGCCCGATTTAATGCCCGATACAAAAAAGCTGTATGCTAAAATCTAAAGAACCAAACAAAAAGAAAATATCCTGTGAGATTAAATCATGGGATATCTTCTTTTTTATAGGAAGAAATATTTAGTTTTAATTCTACTAGTAACTTATTGTGCTGATAATCCACCATCAACGATAAATTCCGAACCTGTTGAGTAGCTTGATTCATCAGAAGCCAAATACAATACTAAATTAGAAACTTCCTCTGATTTTGCCACACGTTTCAATGGAATAAATTTAGCGAATTCTTCTACTGCTGCTTTCGTATCTTCTTGTACGACCATTGGCGTTGCAATTACACCTGGGTGTACAGAGTTTACACGGATATTTTGAGGAGCTAATTGTAATGCTGCTGCTTTCGTTAAACCACGAACGGCAAATTTTGTATCGGTATAACCAATAGCGCCACCTACTAAACCATTTAGAGATGAAATATTCACAATTGAACCATTTCCCGCTTTTGTCATTGATGGAATAATTGCTTTCACACCTAAGAAAACAGAAACTTGGTTAATTTCCACAATCCGACGATATTCTTCTACAGTTGTATCTAAAATAGATTTTGCCATTGTGATACCTGCATTATTTACTAACACATTAACTGAACCAAATGTCTCTTCAGCTTTTGCTACAACTGTATTCCAGTCCTCTTCATTTGCTACATTATGTTTAATAAAAATGGCATTTTCACCAAGCTCTGCTGCAAATGCTTGACCCTTTTCTTCATTTAAATCCGTTAAAACAACTTTAGCGCCTTCTTCAATAAATTTCTTCGCGTGTGCTGCACCCATACCCTGTGCTGCTCCTGTAATAATCGCTACTTTACCTTGTAATCTTGTCATAATTAATAGCCTCCTAAAATTATAGTTAAACACACTAACATCATACTGTCCATAGATGGGAGCGTCAATATTTTTGTGTAAATGACTTTCCAACCCTTTCGGGTAGAATATCACTTTTCATTTAACTTTCACTTTTTCATAGGGCTAATTTCTGGTTGGCCCATCTTGTCTATTCTGCTGGGTC
>JAGHSJ010000349.1 GCA_018065935.1 Candidatus Kurthia equi | reverse complement strand
AATTAAATAAAATAATTTTTTAAATTCCAATTCCATTGCGCCACAATCGAATAGGCTTTTTCTTCCGTATTAGAATCCTCATCCACTCGCACTAAATCGCCATCTTCAATATCATCTAAATTTAACTCTTTATGAACTTGTTTTAACAAGCCACCATACGCAATCATTCGTTTCCGAAATAGTCCTTTTTCTAAATCTTTCACAACGTCCAAATCATTCTCTACATTCCCTGTTAAATAATCCGAATCTTTGACCGAATATTTCGCTGTTTCTTGAACGGCTAATTGAATCGCTGTGTACTCACTCTTTTTGTTTCGTTTTTTGTTTTTTACAGCTTCAATATGGATAACTGGTTTGTAATCTAGTTTCATTGCTTTTTGCCAAAGTTTTGTCCAATCTTCTTGCGATAAATAAGCACCTTTTGTATTGAAATAAGCACTTTCTACACATAATAAAATGTGCATATGCTGATTGTACGAACCATCATTTTTATTTACGGTTACCTCGGTTGAACGCATAAAGCCAATCATATTTTTCTTGACCTTTTTATATAACATTAATCTACGAAAACCTTCTGCCATTTCTTTCAAACTTTTATCTAATTGATCGCCATCAAAAACGTTCTTAACAGAGAGCGTTAAAAAGAGCCATCTTGCCTTCGGTTTTTGTCGAATGACTTCTTCTACAATTTTCGTTGTTTGTATACTGCGTTTCATCGTTTTCCTCCAGTTACACATTGGACATAACGGTGATTTACAGAACCATGTTTTTGCTAACTTCATACGTCCTTCTTGTGTCACATCAAATTCTAAAATTTCGCCACATTGGGATACGCGTTCTGCTTTCTTAAATTTCCTCTTTTGTTTTATATTCTAATAATTGGTCTTTTGATGGTGCATTCTTGAAATCCTCAGAAAGCTCTAAACGCAATTTTTCAGTTTCTAATTTAAATGTTTCATTTTTAAGTTGTTCTAGTTCAATTTGCTTAATCAACATATCTTGCTGAATTTTCAGAGTTTTCTCTTTATGTTTTAAATGTTTGCTATAGGAATCCCCTAATATACTCGCAACTACGACAATTATAATCATTATCCAAAACATCATAAAGCCCCCTTCTCTATACTATACGTTTAGCAAATTGATTTAGTTTCATCATAGTTCAGAAACATGTATAATGTCTATACAGACTATTATATAGAAGGAAGTAATTATATGGAAGTATCTAAGAACCCAGGACAATTAACTGAATATGAATTACATGTGTATGCTTATGCATTTCGTGATGAATTTAAAGGGATGGGAATTGAGCCTACGAAGCAAGAATATTATATTGATAAGATTTTAAATTCAGGTGAAGAAGGCATTATCTATCTTAGAAAAAATGGTGCCATTGCAATTGCACGAGAAGTAGTCCAACCTGATAATATTTTCGGTGCATAATCACTTCAGAAGTTTTTAAAACATTTCTAGCACGATTTTTATTCGCTGCAATTACATAATCTAGCAGACGGATAACTCCCTTTAACACCGGATTTATTAGCTTATGAATAGCTTCAGTAAATTCTATATTAGCGGATAAAATAAATATCACTTCTTGTATTATCTAGGGTGAAATATTTATAATCAAACGATTTAAGGTTCTGTTGCAAAGTTGTAAACTAAAAAATTTTCTATTTCTTAGTTGCATTTTATGCATGAACTTTCAGTAATTGATTGATTTCATAAGTCACTGAAAAGCCAAAGAGATTTTCTCTTCGGCTTTTTTTGTATAGTGCGTGTTACTGTTTCAATTTCTTTAATCATGGCCGTGGTAGCCTTTATGGAATGGTATAGTTTGTATCTTTTCATGCTTGACCAATGATCTTGTTCAATGTTGTTATTCAAATATTTATGCGTTCGATAAATGGTCGTAATAAACACAGCCTCTGATTGTAGTTGTTTAAAGCACAAGCTAGCGAAGGAACTTTATCGCTCATATGGCTCACCAATTTGTTGTCCTAATCGTTTAAAAGAAGCGTACGCTGCTAGATGATTGCATTTCTTACGCAGCCAAATATCTAGCATTACATCAGAAGAAACAATCGCTCGCTACATATAGCACTATGAACCTTTTGCTTTTATATAAGTTTCATGCATCCCTCAAGACTTTCCTACTATACGATTCCCCTTTTTTCCACAAACAATAAGTTAGCTGACTCTATTATTAGCCCCAACGGTAGGTAGTTGTATGACAGACATCCATTCCAAGTTCTTTAGAATTTCTGAAACAAATCGATACCTCAGGTCATAACGTTAATAATTGTCAACGGCTACTAGCATACAGGTCTTGCCGTCGCCTCATTTGTTATCATTGTCTAGCCATAATCTGTACAAGAATCTACGTATTGTTAGGCAGCCAAGATGGTTTAAAATTCTCTATAAAAGAATCAAAATAGAATGATTAGATAGAAAACTATATAATAGAAGTTAGACATATCATAGGAGGTAAAATATGACACCTTATAGCGTAGGTATTCTATTATTTAACGAAGTCGAAGTATTAGATTTTGCAGGTCCATTTGAGGTATTTTCACTCGCAGGCAATTCAAAAACAAATGCGAAACTATTCGATGTTCAAACCGTTTCTGAAAACGGTAACTTAGTTATTGCTAGAAATGATTTACAGGTACAGCCAAACTTCAGTATCACCAACCACCCTGCTTTTGACCTTATTATCATTCCTGGTGGCTATGGTGCGGAAGAAATCGAAATACATAATGAACGTATCATTACATGGATTCAGCAGCAAGCAAAGCAAGCGACAATTATTGCCTCTGTTTGTACAGGTGCGTTATTACTTGCAAAGGCTGGATTACTCAACGGCTTAACAGCGACAACACACTGGATGGATTTAGACCGTTTGGAAAAGGAATTTCCTCATGTTTTAGTACAACGCAATGTAAAATTTGTTGATGAAGATACTATCATTACTTCAGGTGGGATTTCGGCTGGTATAAATATGTCATTTCATTTAGTTTCTAAGCTATGCGGGCAGCAAGTAGCCCTCGAAACAGCCAAAAGAATGGAATATGATATTGAATTATAAAGAGAAGTAGGTGATAAACAGGCAAGAATTAACGAAATTTCCTTTGCTATGTCGGAATCTTTCCATAGATTTAGTGAATACAGAACTACTACATATTATCCAACATTATTGTTCAGCTATCCATTCATTCGATGAATAGTTGTAGCAATAAACACATCTATATTAACAGATAGTTTAACTAACGAAGGGATCTTCTCGTTCACTCGAAAGTCAGCATTAACAATTTTTAAAGTGGCAACCGTTGGAAATCATGTTATTGTGTAGCCAAAATAGACAACATTAAAAGGTGAGCATGAAGTAAAATTCATGCTCACCTTTCTATGTTAATAAACACCTTTTTTCCACTTCAAAATCCAACGTTCTTTCAAAGAAAGTTGATCAATCAATTCTTTTTTAGCTAAATAGACAAGCGATATTTTTTCTACTTCCAAGCCACCATATTTCTGGGCCTGATATGCGATAAATGCCTCCTCATATGCCTTCAGTAATTGTGGAGAGATTTTCCCTTTAAGAGCATCCAGTCTCTTTTCTAAAGGTTCATTTTTCAAATCAATAGCTACGATGGTTACGAACCATAGATGCACGAGTTGGATTGAAGCTGGAATTTGTACAAATACATCATCCGTTTTCACTTCTTTCCATAGCTGACGTACATGTTTTCGTTTTTTCAAAATGTAAATTGTACTTAAAATTAGCAATATAATTAGGAGTAATAAACCAAATATAATTATATATTTTTCATAATTAATCGGCATTTTTTCTTTTTTAGGTTGCGGTGGTATTTTATTCGCTTCCTCTTGTATTTGTTTCGTTTTTTCTCTTTCAGTACTTGCCGTCTGTTGCTTATTCGACAGTGAATTTTGTTTTTCTGCTTTACTAACTGGCTTATATGCCTTATTTAAAGGTGGCATTCTATCTAAATATTTCGGTGTTACTTCCACTGGAACCCACCCTATTTGGTCCATATAAATTTCCGTCCAAGCATGGGCATCCTTATTTTGAATGTCTATTTTTTCAAATGCTTTCTTATCTTCAACTGCTTCTGGTGTTACGATATATCCTTCCACATATCTTGCCGGAATACCGAGAAGCCTAAAAGCGAGTGTCCCAATGGTCGCATAATGTGGGCTAAATCCCTTTTGCTCTGTTTGCCAAACCGTTCCTACCGTTGAATCCTTAACGACAAATTGGTCATCATACGTAATCGTTTCTTTTAATTTATTTTGAATTTGTGAGATAGCCGTTTCATAATTAATCTCCGATTGTTCTTTAAAATCTTCTTGTAAAATAAGACGTTCTTGCTGACCTACTTGCAAATAAGAATCATAGACAAATTCTCGATAATTAGCTTCAAGTTTTAAATATGCTTCTGTATCTTTTGTCTTTTTTTCTTCTAACTGTGCAGCAAATAGCGGATAATTTATCCCTACATCATTTGCCATTTTAAATGTATAGCTATCTTCCCCTAATAGGGCTCTATTCTCAAATGAGCCATCTTTACTGACGGTTACTTGTTCAAAGGCTTCCGTTAATTCATATGGGAATAGCTTATACTTCGTGGAGGTATTCACTAATTGAACAGCAACCGATTGTTTTTTCTGCTTTTCAATAGTCCTTTGTAAATTCGATAATGTAGTCTGACTTGAAAACTGCTTCTCTTCCAGCCAGTAAAATAGCGCTTCATTTTCTAACGCTTGTTTATTCATCAAATCATGCCATATTTCATCATCAAATTTTGAACCGACGAAACCTTTCAAATACATCGCCTGTGGCTGCTCCATCATCAATGTTATCGCTACTTCTTCACCCTTACTATTTTCTGGCGTATGTAGGAGATTCCCTTCCCTTAGCCAATCTTTACGTTCTTTGTTAAATCGAAAGTCTTCTATCACTTCTTGTATTTTTTCAGGTACTAATTTGATGGGATGCCCCACTCTATTGATTGAGAAAATAAGAAGAAACAATCCGACTAGAAGGAAAGTATACAATGTTGCTCGTATTTTCCATCTTAGCTTAGTTTGTCTTTTTACTTCGTTTATTAATACTAATCCACTCATGATTGTTATAAATAAAGCCATATAATTTTCTAATTGTAGAGCTAGAAAAAGGAATACGTAAATAGTAAGTACACAATAAATCATTTTCGAAGATTTGAAATACAGCATCAAAAAATGTATGCATACACCTAATGTACTTACTGTAATTAATGTCTCTTTCGCATCCGCTATTTGCCATAAATCTATGCCATATTGAAGTTCTAATCGACTCGTTAAATAGTTGGTTAACGCAAAGAGTGTTTTCATAATTTGTGGACTTACAATAAGTGCTATTACTACTAAAATATAAATGAAATACTTCTGCCATTGTCGTTTTAAAATTAGTTGGATGAGGAAAATAGCTAATATTTGTATCACAATATTTTGAATCGTAAAACTTACACTACTCGTCATTGATATGATAAAAACAGTATATAGTAGAAGGAAGTTTAACGAACCTTTATTAACTTTATTTTGTTCATTAATGTGAATCATTTGTTTTCCTCCCTAGCAGTTTTAAATCATTTATATAATTATGCGGTGTAAATGACCAGGGTGTCGTTCTTTCAGGCTCTAGAATCATTCTTATGGCATCTTTATAACGTTCCTGTATTAACTTACTATTCGTAATAACAAGTCGTTGCTTACTACTTGATTGAACAATCCCCATAGACTGCCCATGCATAATATCATATTGAAGTGCTAACATGTCGTTCCTTGTAATTTGGCGTTCTTCATTATTAATCCATATCGATACTTTTTGATTTTCTAAAACAAGCTGCTGGACGACTGAAAGAAAAACTTCCGTTAATATCGTTTCTTCCTCAGTAGTTGCAGACGCCATTTCTAAACAAACAATCAAACGACAATCGATTTTTTTTTGAGGAATGACGACGACAAACTCATCCGTTTTTGCCGATAACTTCCAATGAATTTGGCGAATTTCATCCCCCACCCTGTAAGGTCGAATACCAAGATTTTCATCGCTATGTTCTGATGCATGGACTAGCTGTAGTCCTGTTTCTGCAGCATGTAAATTTTTTAACATTGAATTCGTAAAACCAACGGTGTAAATCATCGGTAGCACAAGAACATGCTTTTCATTATCCAAGTTTTTTTCACTTGTAAATAACCCACCAAATATGAATTTTTCACCTATTATTTCCACTTCACCAAAATCATTAAATGATAAATCAACATCTAATTTTTCAGTTGATTTCATCTGAACTGAAAAAGGAATCTCCATTTTCATTTGTTCATGACTACGATTATTAATAAATATTAGTTTGATCAGACCATCTGTAATCGGTAAATAGCCTTTATTACTTACTTCTATTTTTAACGATGTATTTTGATTTCTTTTGATTTCATTTTCTGTTATTAACGTCATACTCACTTTATTTTTAATATATTGTTTACTTACATAGGAAGCAGCCATCCAGAATAGCCACCCAATTAACAAGAAAATAATGGCTGGCTGAATGCTTACAATACTACCGAGTAAGAGGACGACTGTAAGGAGGATTTTTTTCATTACGCATGCCTTACCCTTTCACTAAATCGGGTGAAGTAGTATTTAATATTAACTCTTGTAAGATTTCACGTGATGATGAACTCAAATGAGCCTCCAGCATAATACGATGATGCGTACAATCGATAAATAGTTCCATAACATCTTCTGGAATGACATAATTACGTTGTTGCATATAAGCTCTCGCTTTCGCGGCTCTACATAAAGCCAAAGCACCACGAGGGCTAATACCTACTGCAATTTCTGGATGATTTCTAGTCGCTATCGTTAAATGAGTTATATATTTTAATAATTCTTCTGATAAATTAACTGCTCTTACTTCTGACTGTATTTTTACTAACTCTTCTTTAGTAATTACCGCTTGAACATAATCAAGTGGTTGAACAATTTGTCGATCTCTAAGTAACTCCATCTGACTCACAAAATCCGGATACCCCATAGTAAGCTGCATCATAAATCGGTCTAATTGCGCATGTGGTAAAGATTGTGTCCCTAAAGTTCCACTAGGATTTTGAGTTGCCATAACAATAAATGGTTTCGGTACTTCGTAGCGTGTACCGTCTACTGTTACAGCCCCTTCCTCCATCACTTCTAGCAAAGCTGATTGTGTGCGACTCGACGTACGGTTTATTTCATCACCTAAGACGAAATTATTGAGTACGGCACCTTTACGATAACTAAACTGCTCTTTTGATTTATCATAATATGTAAAACCTACGACATCTGACGCCGTTACATCTGGCGTAAATTGGATTCTACTAAAATCTAAATTCATCGCCTTACTAAACGCCAATGCTAAAGTTGTTTTCCCGATACCAGGAACGTCTTCCAACAGAATATGACCTTCAGCTAAAATTGCTACTAATACTTTTTCTATTATTTTCTCTTTTCCTTTTATTACTTTACTTACTTCTGCTACAACATTATTTACTGACATATTCATTCTCCTTCATACTTTGTTGACATCTCAATAACAGTTCTTCATATAGAATTACCCCTTTAAAAAAAGGCTTCGCCAATCTTGTAACTGTTGGCGTGTAAAAGTTCGTCTTATTAAAAAACGCATGTGGTTCTTCTACTTGCAATAATCGGCCATCAAAAAACAACGTACAGCCATCGGCAATTTCAGCTGAAAAATCTAAGTCATGCGATACAATAACGATTGAAAGTCCTTTCTTTTTAAGTGAAAGTAACATTTCTGCTAACTTGTTTTTTGAAAATGCATCCAACCCTTTCGTTGGCTCATCTAGCAATAATATATTGGGAGAAGCAAGCAATAATTTGGCCAATGCGACTTTTTGAAGTTCGCCACCACTTAGATCATCTGGGTGTCTCGTCATAAATGGCTGAATTTCAAACGCATCTACTATTTCCAAAAGCGTTTTTTCTGCTATTTTTTGCTGTTTACAATACGCTTTAAAATCCTCTTCTACTGTTTTTTCGATAAATAATACACTTGGGTCTTGTGGCAAACTAGCTATTTTTTGCTTCATAGCATTCACTTTTTTTATTTTTTTCCCATAAATAGAAATAGTTCCTTTATATGCTTGCTTTTGCCCACCCATTAATTTTAATAGTGTCGTTTTACCTGATCCGTTATTGCCAAAAATTGTCGTAATAGTTCCTTTATATAAAGTTAAATTCACATTTTTCACAATATCTGCTGCCAGGCGTTGATAGCGAAAGCTACAGTTTTTCATTTCATAGAAAACTGATTTTTTATCTCTGGTGATTGGCTTCGTTTCAACTACATCTTCTAGAGGTAATTGTTGGAGCATTTGTATCCCTTCACGAACCGTAAATGGTCTATCTTCTAGGCGTAAATCATAGGCAAGCAATAATGCTGGCGGTAATACTTGTTTTAGTAGCTGACTATGTACTGACAAGTTTTGAAAAATCGCCTGTCTTTCACAGCTCAATGACACGCTTCCTTTTTGCATTAGTGTCACATGACTCGCTAGAGGAAACAATAATTCCAATCGATGCTCGATGATTAGTATAGTCGTTCCTAATTCATCATTTATTCGCTTTAATAAATCAATAAATTCTTTAGCTGCCAAAGGGTCTAGTTGTGAGGTTGGTTCATCTAATAAGAGGAGTGTCGGATTCGCAATGAGAACACTCGCTAGATTCAATAATTGTTTTTGTCCACCGGATAAATTGGATGTTTTTTCATGAAGCCAGCTTTGCATACCGAAAAAATTTACGATTTCTGCGATTTTTAATTCAATTTCCTCGCTTGGGAACGCTAGATTTTCTAATACAAAAGTCAACTCTTGTATGACATCTTCAAAAATTATTTGTTCATTTGGGTTCTGTTGTACGTAGGCGACTGATTGAACAATTTGCCCTGCAGTTAAATCATCCATTGATTGCCCACGAAGTATCATCTCCCCACTGATGACGCCATTTGTTGCGAGCCCTCTTTGAATGACTTTTAATAATGTTGTTTTACCTGACCCAGATGGGCCAAATATAATATGAAAATCACCTGCATTAACTTCTAAATCAATCGATTCAATTAGTTTTTCGCCCGTAAAAAGAGTGAAATCTACATTTTTGATTTGTAATAATACCATTGGAACCATCCTTTCCACTCCATTCCTAGCGGTAAAAAGATAAACAATAAATAAGGAAATTGAACACTACTCAAAGTCATCGATTTTAAAGCTGGAAAGTAATAATAAGTTGTCGAACTATACGTCACTCCTAAATAAACAGTAATTGTTACTACTAGTAATAATAG
>JAGHSJ010000134.1 GCA_018065935.1 Candidatus Kurthia equi | reverse complement strand
AATGCATTGTGTTTATTCGCATCTGCAATATCTGATTTCAGTGATTTGGTATCAAATAATCCGATACGACCATCTTTTGTTCGAATAATAAAATCTACAAAAAACAAACGTTTCACGCCTGCTATATCTGTATAATCGACTGCAAAATGTTCACGACCACTATCACCATTTTTGTACCAATACTCAATCTTATCTTCATTCTGAATAAGAAAGTCTTTGAATAACTTTTCTGGATTAGAAGCAACATTTAATTCGTAGAAAGGTGTTAACGCATGATTGGCAACTTCTTCTCGTGTATGCTTTTCTGAATAAAAACGTTCTTTTGGAATGGACCAATCTGAATATTCTACACGACGATTCACTACCTCTTGTTCGTGTTGGTATTTATTAAATTCTTCTAATGCCACACGGATATCATCCAGTATCAATGCTTTGTTTTGAGGAAATAAATAAATTTTTCTCGCATCAAATTCAAATGCTTGTAAATAATACTCTGCAAAATTGATTAATGTTTCACGCATTTTACGCCATGATTTTTCTTTAATTAATAAAGTAATACTGTCGTAGCAGAAACGATCGAAGTATTGTCTAAACTCTTCACTTGTAATGGCAAAATCTTTTGAATTTTGAGAATTAACTGCAATAGCATTTACTTGATAAGGATCTACTTTTATATCCGTAGGTATTGTAATTTGGTGGGAACTAATATCAAATTCCCATCCCTTTTCACGCATCAAATTTGTATTCTTTTCTTTTAAAGCAATAACATCTGCATCATCACTTTCACGAGGTGTGAATAAATCCAACTCAGGTAATTGTTTTACCCCATACTTTGCCTCCATGATATTAAAGAAAATGGTTTGAAAAGCAGAAGTTAACGTAGCCGACGTTTTACGGTCATTAATCATCTGAGCCGTTTTCAAATTGGTATATATCCAACCTTTATCCTCTTGTCTTGTGGCTAATAACTTATCGAAATAGTCTGCATCTGAAGGCACAAATTTTATCTGATTGGTTTGTATATTGGTGTACACATATCCATGGTTTAAATCATCGTTTGAGTAATGCTTACGATGTGGCATACGCAAAATACGACCGACCGTTTGAATCCCAAAATCAGGCGATTGAACATTTCGGTAACTTACTAAAATAGCAGCACGAGGACAGTCCCAACCTTGGGCAATGGCTTGCTTAAAGATCAAAACATCTTGTAAACCATTCATTTCTTCTAAACCATCCTTATCCTTCTCACCCGATAACCAAATGGCTAAACGACCGTTAGCTGTAGAAATATTGTAATCGGTATTCAATAAACCTTCTACAACATCTCGAATAGTCTTATCTTCATCGGATAATGAAGTTCTATCTGAAGGTAATTGAATTAGGATTAAAGGGTTAACAACACCTTCACCTAACTCTTCGTTATATAATTTTTGTAACTCTGCTTTTTTCTCAAAAGCTTTACGTAATAAATGGATATGAACATTTTCACCATTCTGTTCGTCAGGATTTAAACCAATATTTAAACGAACCGATTTTTTGATTAATTCTTGTTCGATAACCTCCTTACGAGACACGTTGACTAATCGATCTTGTGCTTTTGTTAATTGTTCGCCACTTGGGGTAGCTGTAATTAAGATTTCTACATCTGCTGCAATCAACTCACGTACTGCTTTTGCTTGAGCACCAGTGAATGCACTCAAATGAGCTTCGTCTATAATTAATAAAATTTTTGTATCGTTTTGACGTGTATTTTCTATTAACGATTCTAAATTGGTGTTGGATTCATTTTCTTTACGCCAAATATTGGTAGCAGAACTTAAACTGCTCCAATTGGCGAATAACAAATCACCAGGATTTAGTACAGGATTTGCTGAAAGTTCGTTAAGATTTAAACAATTTAAACGTCTTTGTTCTTCGTACAATTGGTTTAAAGAATCATAACTTTGTACGTGTAATGTATTGGGTGCAAACCATATAAACGCCATATTGTTATCTAAACCAGGATGTAAATGTGCTTGATCTACAATACGTTCTAATAAAGCAGCAGCCATTACCGTTTTACCTGCCCCTGTAGGCGCTTTTAATAATACAGGTGTTTGTGGCGTAGCAATTTCTAACGCTTCTATTACATGATTTTGTAATGCATTTACTGCTTTTTCTTGAAAATCTAATAAAGTGTACATGAATTAAGCTTCTTGGTTAGTAGTTGATGAAACAGCCTCTTTTTTGTCTAATTTTAGGGTACGGAATGTTGCACGATAGGCATTGTAAATACTATCAGGTAAAGGAACCGCAGTAATTTTATCGGCAACTTTGTAAAAGTCATCTTCTATGATTTCTTTTTCAGGACTAAACGCATATACTTTTACTTTTTCAGACGTTTCTAAACCACTAATAATGCTTGATAATTGATTGATAACTTCCTCTTGGTTGCGTGTATGATAAACCACTACCATGTATTTTCCTAACCCATTGGAGAATAGTTTGGCTTGTTTCTCATTGATACCAAAATCTTTGGTTTTGTCGATGAAACAATTTTCTTTGATGCATAACAATTCGGTAGAACGAGCCGTTAGTAAACGACGATTCATTTCGGTACGCTCACTTGGCACAAAATCGGCTTGGAAATAACGTAAGTTATTATTTACTAAACCTTCTACATGTTCTCCTTTTGCATTGGTATAGCCTTGAATGACACGTTTGTTACGCTCGTAGGTTACTTCTTCCGCAATTTTATTCTCGTTATTGGTTACTAAAATGCATTGGCGATTACCACAATCTTCTGCATTTAATGCCATCGTTGCATGTAAAGTAGTACCAGAACCTGCGAAGAAGTCTAATATAATTGAATTGTTGTTACTCCCAATTTTTAGAAAATCTAGAATTAAATCTAGAGGCTTAGGATTGTTAAAAACCTTTTCATCATTAAAAATATTTTTTAATTGAGTAGTACCATTTCCGCTACTATATTCTGGTTTATAAAAAATAGTTTTAGGTTTCTTAGACGGTATATTACCTAACTCAGGTCTTTGTTTTTTATATAAAGAAATTCCATTCTTAGTTCGGTTAACAATTATATCATATTCATATCTCTTAATATTCTCTTTTGAAAAGCCCCATCTCCATCTTCCATAAGTATTGTTATTTACCATTGGTAAAACTACTTCATAACCTTTTTGATTATACGATTGAATTAAATTATTTAAATGTTCATCATTGAAAATTTTATTATCC
>JAGHSJ010000283.1 GCA_018065935.1 Candidatus Kurthia equi | reverse complement strand
TTTTTCATAACTATCACCTTTTTAATAAAATTTACATAAAATATCATGTAACTAACATTTTGGTATATGAGTTATAATACCACTAAGTTACCAATCATGCAAAAGAAGTCTGGAAATTTTAATACAGCTGACGCTGATAAGTAATCATAACTTGTAACAAATTATCAGTTGGAACATAGAAAGATTGAAAACCTATTAATGGCGCATCTTCTTCATTTACACAATCAAAAACCTCTGTCACATCTTTGCGTATGTCAATTCCACAATAAGGGCTATCAAAAATCGCGCGCTTTTTATAATTTTTTTTAATTGCTCTCAGTTCATTAATTAAATGTTCACTTTGCTTAGAATCTGCGGTTAAAACAAAATGGTAAATTAAAAAGGTTTCTAATAATCTGTGCTGCAGGCTTTGCTTTTCAAATTTAATTAATAAATAATCATTATTCAATTCACTTCTATGATCGACAAATTTATGAGATAAATTTAGTCCTCTAATTTTTGTAGCTGTCTTTACGTTACTCTTCATGGTCTGCTCCCCCTTCCTAAATAGATAATTGGTTTATTTAATAAATCTTTTAGCAGCTCGATATTGTAAAAACGGACTGGCTAAATTCAATGTGATTAGTTGAATTATTAACGGTAAGTACAGCTTGAATTTACTACTTGTTACATCGACGTTGGCGCGGTTTGCGTAATACCATTCTGTTGTTACTAAAGCTGGCCATAGGCAAATAAATAGTAATATTAATAGTAAGCCTAGTGGTGCAAGCCCAGCAATTGAACTAAGCCCCACTAGCAAAAACCAATAGCCCACTGAAAAATTCGTATAAGCATTTTCTTTATTAATCAATAGAAAATACACTTTATATTGGCGATAAGGATTGAAAATCAGTTTGCGTAAGGCTTTTGCGTTCGTTTCTTTTCGAACAGCAGTAAATAAAGCTACGATGTTTCCAATGTAAAAATAGAACAATATAATGAGAAATGGCAGCCTCCACAAAATTAATAACGTACTGCATATTTTCACTAGGTTAAAAACGGTATTTAAGAACGGATCAATACGTTCGTGATAGCGATTGTAAAATCGAATCAGTAATGATTTGCTCTTTTGCATGAGAATTGTCATTGTGATAGCTCCTTTAGGTCTTTTTTCGATTTAGGGGCTAATTTTATTTCGCATATTTGTATTGTAGCGTCGGATAATGTGCTATTTATACTTTATTTATCCCCTACAATTAATGCTATCAGACAATCGCAAAATCCTTATATTATTTTTGATGAATCCTTGTAAAAATGAAAAAAATAGGTAAAAATAAAACAATCCATTTTGCAAAAAAAAGCAAAATGGATCGTATTTTAAATAAAAATGGTGCATAGTCTTGTTGCTTTTAGTCAACAATATTTGTGAGCGATATTATTCTTTTCGATTTTTATAGTGAAGTCCTATTTAGGCTCAATATTAGAATCATCATTTGGTTCAATATTGAGTTCATCATCAACGGGATCAAAGCGATACCTATTAGCGTGGTGTCCTGTCATATTTTCGAAATCAAGAGGGATATTTTGATGTTTTAGCGCTTCAACAATCCCTTTTGAATTGAAATCGTGATTTGTTAAGATGTGTTTTTCTTCCATAGAATATCGCTCTATCAAATCACGCTCCATTTTTTCTGCTTGTTCTGCTGTAAGGTTTTCGGCTTTAATTAGAATTTCTCTGCCCAAAGCCTTAGTGACTGCTTCTGCATTATAATTTCTAGGACCGTTAACTATTCTAGTCAACTTGCCTTTGCCGACGTAATAGGGAGCGCCTTTGAATATTGTTACCACATATTCATCATTAATCTTTAGGGAACCTGTTTTAGCTGCAAGGTACTCATATACATAATATTTTGTCATTGTTCTCTCCTTATATCGTTTCTCAATTTTATTCATAGGCACGTCCTTTCTCGATAAGAATAATTCCGCTCACTTATCTTTTTCAAAAAGGCAATAATTATACGGAATGTTTATTCATAACGATTAAAAACACAAAGGGATAATAAGAGGCAACTAACACTGGAAAATGAATTATACCAGTGTTAGTTGCCTCTTATTATCCCTGTAAAAAAACCTTTTCAACCGCTAATTTATGTTTTTTATTATAAATTTTGAAAGCTTTTCGTTCACGATTATGTCTAAATAACTCTCCTATTGCTGGTGTCATACATGCCCACACGACGATAGCAAGAATGATTTTAACAAAAAGATTTGTTCCTTCGATAAATTGATTGATGATTAATGGTGAAATAACAAATAAGAGTGCCACAAAAACAAAAAGAAGTGTTGTCATGGATAGCGCTGTTCTTTTTGAACTTTTTTTCATATTTTCATCAAGCATTTGTAATCTTTCTTCTAATGCTATTCCTCTAGGTATGTCTAGGTCAGATTCGCTATATTTCTGGATTTTTTTCAAGAAAAACATAGTCATACCAAGAGTTATTGTTACATTGAATAAAAATGAACTAACTGTTTGCATTATTAATCCTATAAGTGTTGTTTCGAGAGATAAGCTACAAAGTAACACGATAATTAAAGTAATGAAAATTGAAGATATGGCGGTATTTTTAGTCCAGTATCGAGTTGTTTTTTCAATTACATCTTTTTCATGCTCATAATTAATACGACAGGCTTCCATTTCTTCTAATATTTTTTTCTTAGTTTCTTCGGTTATAGAAGATTGGTTGTTTGATGTACTCATATTTCAGACCCCTTCATGAAGATTGTAATTAATTATAGCATGACGGAGCAATGAAAAAACGCTCAATAAAACCGTTAAAGGTCAATGAGCGTTTCTTTGCTTTGCTAATACACTTTTATGTCTTCTAGTAATTCAGAAAGGGTATATCCGTCCACAAAAAACATATTACTATCCCCTCTTAGCTCCATTAGGCTATAAATCCATTCTTCATAGCCTAATAAGTCTTGGAGCATCATACGTCTAGAATCGTCGTACTCTTTTGAGCGATGATTATGAAATACGTCTCCAATATCAATGACCACCCTATTAAAAAAATATCCTTTAGAAAAGGCTAGTTCCCTTAAAATTGTAAAGCTGTATGATTGTGCTCTTTCAAACACTTCCCGTAATTTATCGAGTTCTAAACGCGCCAATTCCTCTAACAGTTTCTTTCTATCAATTTTAGATTTGGCGGTACGTCTAATTTCGTTATAGCGCGCAATCATAGCCGATTCGTTATATTTATCAGCTTCATTTTGAATTATGCTCCAATAATGTTCCTTTATAGTAAGAGAATCTTTCTTTTTGTTCCCGTTTGTCATATCAATAATAGAATAGTTCTCCAATGGTATATATGTTTGTTTTAATTCAAATAAGTCATTTAAGCTTTTATTGAAATAAGTCCATGCCTTTTCATAAGAAGTTGCAGCAACCCACTCTACAATAACATCACTTTTACTAATGTGTTCAACTTTTAAATAATCGTTAATGTTTTGTACATCTGGAACCGCAACAAAACAATATTTTTTTCTGAACATGATTTATACACCTTCCAATGGACTTAATACCATGAACTGATAGAAAGAGAACGAGATAACATCTTTGCCATCTCTTGACGGTTTAAATTCTTTTTCGGACTAAATGAAATGCCTTTCCCACTGCTAATTACTTCGTGTTCAGCAAGGAAATTAACCGCACTTTTTGCATATCCAGCAACTTGTGCAGCATCATCCAGTTTTGCCGTAGATTTGCTCTTAATATCAGTGCCCATATATTCGAGCATTCTTGAAAGTATCACTGTTGCCTGTTCACGCGTTAGCGGTGCATTCCCTCCGAAACTTCCATCATCAAACCCTTTAATTAATCCCGCTTCAAATAGCGCTTGAACTTCTTTCTCGTACCATTTGCCCTCCACGTCTACAAAGTCAACACTAAAGGCTTTTGGCTTTAGTTCTAAGGCGCGGGAAACCATAACTGCAAACTCCGCGCGCGTGATTTCCTTACGAGGACTATATTGCGTAGCAGTTGTGCCTGTTGCAATTAGGTATTTATTTAATGATACGATTTCATTTTTACTGTATGAATTAGAAATATCCTCAAATTCTGCGCTGTAACTGTTCGTGATCAACAAATTGCTGAACTCATAAGTCGTGAACGTAAGCGTATCATTCACTACTTCATGTGGTACCGTTGTGCCACTGCCATCTGTTAAACGGACAATTCGTTTATTTTTTAGGGCGAAGTCCTTTGGTACAGTTCCGGCAATTTGCGTATCGCCAATATAGAATTTACCGTTTGTCACATTGTATTTCACTGTGATGCGGTCCTCTAATGCAGGCAATTTCACATTTTGCTTAGTATCAAGGATTTCAATTTTTAAAGCAGATTTATTATTAGCTTGCTCTACGATTTTTACAGCAAGATCCGCAATCGCATAAGACTTCCCATTCTTCGCAACTAATTTGGGCTGCTTGTCATTTGGTGTTGAATTATTCGTATCTGTATTGGTATTAGGAGTAGTGCTAGTTGTATCGGTTGTGCCTGTGCTTGTATTAAGCGTTGCATTAACTTTCTCTATTAAATCAGCTGTGCCTAACACTAAGTATGTAACAGCCATTGTCGCTTGCTCTGCTTTGCCATCTTTGTTTGTAGCCGAAACAATCAGCTTGCTATACATAGCGACCTTATCCTTAATTGTGGCGCTCACAGTGCCATTATCGTTTAACGTACCCGTACCGATTTGTTTTCCACTCTCATTTTTAATAACAACGGATGAACCTACTTTCCCATTTTTAATGTTTTTAGAGAAGAAGATAAGTTCATTGTTATAAGAAATGACCTGAGCATTCGCTAAAATGGAATTCATATAAGCACCAGACGTTACAGACGTTACATTTGTTGTAGGTTTAGTCGTTGTCGTTTCTGTTGTAGTGCTCGTATTCGTGTTCGTAGTCGTTCCAGTTGTTGTTGAGCTATTTGTAGTGCTTGTATTGTTAGTGGCTGGACTTGAATTAGATGTGCTTGTTGTACCACCTGTTGTCGTTGTGTTGCTGCTCGTAGAACTGTTATCCCCGATTGCTAATGATTTATCTAAAATCATGTATTGCACATTATAATTAACCTTACCCTCGGTATTATCTGCATTGGCTACCCCGATTTTTAATACCGCGCCATTCTTCACCTTATCTTTTAATTCAATCTCGATAGATAAGTCTGCATTGACTGTACCTGCGCCAATTTCTTTATTTGTAGCATCATAAACTTTTACGGCCGTACCTGCTTTACCGCCAGTAGACGTTGATTTCAATACGAATATGTCTGCCCCATCTGTATAAATAATGGCTTTAGAGGCAACGACTTTAGCATCATCAGTCGAAATAACCGTAGGTGTTGTAGTAGCTGGACTTTCTGACGTTGTAGAAGAAGTTGTGTCCGTACCTTCCGTAGATGTTGCAGCACTGCTTGTATCGCCCACAGGTGCGCTTGTAGTCGTCTGTTCTCCACTTTCTGCTGCATGTGCTGGTGTAACAGCCCCTACCATTGTTGAAGCAACAAGTGCCATTCCAGTAGTTGCTAATAAATATTTTTTACCCTTATGATTGCGAGTTGACCAAATTACTTTCATTCGTTCATATACCTACCTTTAATTAATGTATTTATGAAACGGAATAGATCGTTAATGTGCTGAACTTGAAAAAAATGGAACAAAAAAAACCCCGCATTAGCCAATTTACTTAAAAAATGATTGCTAATACGGGGATTCCGTTATAGTTAGGGTATTTAATTCGCACAAAATAAATATCTATTCAGTAATATTATTATACCACAAAAGCGCGGATTGAAAACAAATTCTACTACCTCTATATCAAACATAGCAAAAAGCCCTTGATTCGTTTTGGAGTGCAAGGGCTTATTAATTTTGATCGCGCCAATGGTTAATTAAAAAATCATTTACTGTTTCTTTAATATTAGGTTTTGGACCGACTGTACTATCAACATATGATAAAATTGCAGCCCATGTATGATGTACTCCCTTATTTTCTCTTAGTTCACGCATTAATATGTGTAATTCTTGCATTTGCCATTCTGTTAATTCTTTTCTTAGATAGTTCTTTATATAAGTATTAACATAACGTATATTAAGAATTCCTATTTCGAGGCATACTGCTACTGTACGGGATTTGGTGCAATCCAATGCATGACTTAAATTGGATATGATTGCGTAATCTTCTTGCTTGAAACGGATGGTGATACGCTCTCCTGGTTCTTCATTATTACGTTTCACCACACTTTGATTGGAAATATCACCGAAATATATAGAATGTTTGTCAAAATGATAATTACGTTTGAAATATGGTCTTAGGTGCTCAATGGCTTTTCGGTCACGTATTACGAGTGCTGTAATATATTCAGCAACATCCTTTACTGGCGCTTTCGTTATATCGCTGACTCGATAAATAGCCGCTTTGATGTTAATTGACACAGTAGGCTTAATATCAAATTTTTTTTTAGAGTTTCTCCTATATCCCCCTGTATCGTTCACATATTTACCCTCCATTTAGTCAATTTGGTCAGGTACACTGTCTTACTGTTCTAACCTCTCTCGTTACCCTCGAACCATTTTATGCTCGTACAAACAAATTTCATGACGTTTAAATTTATAAATTTTTGCTCATACTAATCACAACAAAATAACAGGTGGTGTTGATATGGCAACTGCAACAAAAACTAAAAAACAAGCAATATTTGATGGTATCAGTAAAGAATCTGAAAAATACGGATTCCCTACAATGCCAGTTAAAAAGAAGAAAAAGAAGAAAAAGTGAGAGCGATTCTATATAGATTCGCTTCTCACTTTTAATTTGCTTTATATAAAATTTTATACTTTAGTGATTTTCAAATCCACGTTCAATCGTGCTCTTAATTCTTATTTATGAACTCATAGCATATATCTGTTGCGGCTGTTTGAGGATTTTACAGATAACATTCTTTCTATCAAAAAGAAACACCACATTAGCAAAGTTTGGGGAATTGCTAACATGGTGTCTCTCTGATTACATCTCATATAGAAATGAAAAGTTATGATGCTAATATTATATCACAAAAGTATTTTGTTTCCTAAAAAATACGATTGATATTCAATTCAAATTCAACTTTTCTTGTGTAATACCTCTTCTTTTTCCTTTGGGATAAATACAAAGATCATATTTTATTTTTTTATTCAAAATGACCGATTTACCTTTTTCAATTTGAAGATATGGTGCCAATTCTTGAATATAATGAGCTTCTTTTTGCTCACGTGTGATGTTATACTGTATTTTACTTTCAATACATTCCATGTTTATCTGAACTACATTTTTTTCTAATTCACTTTGTAAAACACCATAGAACCTTTCCGGCTCCTTTGCTAAATGCCATGCGTGTACGACTAATCTATTTGAAACTTTAACTGCTTGTCCTACATAAACAATTACATCATTTAAGGTTACTTTATAGATACCCAAATTTATTTGGTTATAATTCGTTAATATCCAGTCATGATTAGGTATATGCTTTTTAATCCAATTTACCCCTTCAGTTTTAAACCACTCCTGTGCAGGGTAATATTCATTTTTTAAATAAACTTCAAAATTACGCATAAAAAAAATTCCCTCCCAATCTTTTTGTACAGCCGTACTTTACAGGCTCTTTTTAATTTAAAAAACAGTCTTTTGGATCTTTATCAAAATTAAAACCTTTGAATGATGCAATTCTTAATTTCCCGTTATCCGTTTTTTCTAAGTATTGTACATTGCATACTAAGGATGGCTCTAGCCATGTAACATCTTTTTCCTTTTTAGTAATGATATTTTGAGCGATTTGCTTAAAAGCTTGCTTTTCTTCCAGCTTAAAACCGAACTCGAGGGTTGCTACCGCGCGTAATGTGCCATTTTTAAAGTAATTCCCAACAATCATTTGAAATGGACGTTCTTTATAACCTAAAATAACTGCTGCAGAAATCTTAAAATGTTTAAATTTCAACCAATCGGCTGAACGGTGATTTAGTTGGTAGATCGAATCGATTTTCTTTCCGACTACACCTTCCAACTTATTTTCTTTTGTTATTTCGAAGATATGCTTCCCTTCTCCTATTACAGATGGGGTAATCATGAGCACATTAGATGGTTGAATTAAATTGACTAAGCGTTCTTTCCTTTGCAACAAGGGCTCATTTATATGTGTTCCATCGTCCGTATATAAGACATCAAATGCTATAAATGTTACTGGATGCGTTATCATGGCCTCTTGAATCTTATGTGTATTGGTTAATCTGCCACGATAAGCAAAGTCGTCAAAAGCGGATACACCATTTCGAAGAACAACTCCTTCAGTATCAATGATAGCTGTATGTGCAAGAATAGAGCGTCCCACGTCTTTCAATTCAGGAAAGCGATTGGTTACATTGTTTCCATGCCGAGTATAAGCTTCCACTCTGTCCCCTTGCTTATGAATGATTATTCGCCAACCATCCCATTTTATTTCATAAAGCCAATTCGCATCATCCTCTATCTCTTTGCCCATATGCAGCAGCATTGGCTTAATCGGACTAAACATCATATCATATCCCCCCTTTCTCCATTCTCTCAAGATTATCTGCTTATGATTCGTGGGAATGGATGGGAATAAAAAAGAAGACCTATTTGGAGTATAGATCTTCTTTGTACTTTGCCGAGTTATTTAGTTTGCTCCCTCTAACACGATATTATAAAGAACTGTGCGGAGACCCCATCCAGATGTGTTGCTCTCAACTACAATTTTTAACATATCAACGCCCGCAAGATTAACGTTTACAGGAATCGCACTATCGCCTAATCCAACTTTATATTCATCAATTAAAGTCTCAGTGCCTTTTGGATCAACATTATAGAATTGTACTACCCCTCTATAATCTTCAAAATCTTTATAAGCAACGACTAAATCAGCTTTTAAGGCACTATATTTAGAATCTAAGATATAAGTAACAAAACCATAACGACTTCCAGCATCTAATCTGTTAAATGGTTGAATTCTTTTATCAAGTATCTCAAATGCCGCTTCTTCTTTAGTTGTAATTTTATTACCCGTATCATATTGATGGTAAGGCTCTAATTCTGAAATGTCTGTTTGAGCAGTACCAGGCGCTTTACCAACGTAAACGCTTTGAGACTTGCCATCCCATGTAATATCTTTTCCTAATGCGTTAGAAATCGCACGTACTGGTAAATATGTAGTTCCTTGATAAATCATTGGCTCTACAACATTTCCTTTTGCATCCGTTGGTTTCACTAATTTTTCATCAACATAAATTGAAATGCCACCTTTAGACACTTTAATGTCAACTAACTTACTTGCAGCTCCTACCGTCCCTACACCTGCAACTAAGCATAATGTAAATGCAATACCTGTAAAAAATCCTTTTACTGTTTGTTTTTTCACAATTACCCCTCCTATTTCGGTTTATTATACTACCTCTTATGTTATATTTTGGTGTTTTTCTATTATTCTAATAAAATTAGTAAAAAATCCATTAAAAACATACAAGATTATTTCATCAAAGAACATAATGCAGTATTTTCCTTGCGGCCCGCACTTGTCTTTCAAAAAATCTACTGCTAAGTTAATTTTTACTATGAGCATTGTTTGCTACAACGTTGTAAATCAAATCATACAGTTTTTTATAACTCCCTTGGTATTGAACAAAGCGGTGGTTTTATAATTGTCGATTATTCAATAAATCGAACAGAAATTTAGTGGCTTTAACGATTGGTGGTGTCAACTTCAACATATCCATGAATACCGTAAACTTGCTTTTACGTGTGATTTTTTCCAACACAATAACCTCTGTCGTAACTGTTTTCATGATAGTTCGTTCATGCGAATTACCATCATAAATCGTGAACGTTTCGCTCTTGCTGACTTTTTTGTACATATCCTATGTACCTCCCGTAAAAATGATGGAAGTAATGCTGTCTCTTCTTCCTCACTTCTATCCGAGAAATATCACCTACGATTTTCTTTCACCTGCCATTACTTTCCTAAAAAACAGAAAATACCCACTTTATTTAGGGAAATCATGATTAATTAACGGAAAATTAGTTAATTTAAAAACAACGAAGTTGTACTGCAAATAAAAAAAGATAGCAAGTTATTCGCTATCTTGGTTCGTTATCATATTTAATAATGCAAATTTAGTCGATTGGTATATTATGTGGAAAAGTTACTGCAAGCTGCAAGTTATCAGCTCTTATATGAACGGGAATTAAAACTTATGTATGACATTACACTTTTTCAGACTCTCTTTCGTCTAACCAATTATAGAATGTAGGTACATTTCTTCCTGCCATTTCTACAATGTAATCTAGCTCATTCATAATTTGATTAGCCCTCTTTAAGTAAATATCCGCTATACTGCTCGTAATACAAATTGGTTCGTCTATATATTCTTTATAAGATTCAATTTCATCCAATAATTCATATGCTCTTAATCGTAACTCGGAATCTTTAATCTTCTTGTAAACAGGTCTATTATCTAGCACCGAACTAATACATGTTGCTAACTCTTGTATCTGCTTAGAAGTGGCTGCTGCTTGCTGTACACCAGTGGACCAATATATATCAAAGCCGATAATTGCTCGTCCTTTTTTGATTTCCTTGTATTTTACTTCAAATTCTGTATATGTATTAATTTCTTCAATAGCCACATCTAGGACACCACGTTTGAATTGCGCGGTATTATCGTATGTTTTCTTACCTTCAATCCCAAATAAACGGATCAAAGCTTCTTTAGAAACAATTTTATGCCAATAGCCATAATTTGCTTTTAAGTAATCATATAGCGTCCATGTGAATGCGCTTCTGAACTGTGACGTAATTGAAATATCTGTGGTTATGTATTTATCTTTTAATTCAAGTATGTGCGGAGCAAAAAACTTCGTCCAGCTTATTGTAAATAACCCTTTATCATATTCAATGCCGTCAATAAGCCGCTTATATGAATATTTGTCTTGCTCTAAGTCCTCTGTTGAAAAGGATAGATTATATAGTTTTTTTACATCACGTTTCGCATCTGCGGTATTATATTTCGTCAATCCAAATTTTTCTTCAAATTCGGATTTATTAAATACCGATTCACCTTTTTCGTTGGTTTTAAAGATAGAAAAAGCGAAAAACTGTGTTTGGCTTAGCGTTAGCCCTTGATTGAATTTTGCCATCGAAAGAGCATTGCTCTTTTGAATACTCGTTTCATAATTAATTAGTTGCTTTTTTTCATTTTTTCTTGGCATATTTTAAATTCACCTTACCAATTTCATATGTATTGTGTAGAATACTTCCTACATTGTGTATTGATTATATAACAATACACAATAAAAAGGAATAGTCTTTGTAAAAAATGATTATTTTTTACAGTATTTAAGGCAAGTTAGCTGGTTTTTAACGCTTTATGGGAAGGATTTTACACAATAAGAAATCCAACTTACGAAATGGGGAAGGATTTTACACATTTACTCGGTTAAAAGCCAATGATTTCAGCGGTTTATGCCAAAATAACGTTCAAAATTTGCTCTAAAAAAGAAAAAATTACGGCTGATTCCTACTTCGTTTGGTTATGGGAAGGATTTTACACAATAAATTCTTACGGGAAGGATTTTACACAGTTCTTGGGAAGTGAAATACACAATTAAAGGAAGTAAAATACACAGTACAGGGAAGTGAAATACACAATTAAAGGAAGTAAAATACACTTTTAACTCGTCAAGCCCTTGTGGCTCTAAGACTCGTCGGACTCTTAAATAT
>JAGHSJ010000425.1 GCA_018065935.1 Candidatus Kurthia equi | reverse complement strand
TTATTTTATTGGAAAACTCACTTGTTTTCTATTTATTTGCATAAAAATAACGTTAGCGAAGTTCCAGCACCTATCTTTTTCAAGATAGGTGCTTTTTTCTTCACCAACGTTATTTATTGTAGAACCTAAATTCGGAGAACAAAGAATTCAATGGGCTGTAGTGGTTGCCTCATTTATAGTGGAAATTGCTTTATTTTTTGAAGTAGGACTAGTTTTACTAATTCCAATTGTATTTTCAATTGCCAAACAGTTAAAGGTTTCAATTTTACATTTAGGATTACCTATGGGTGCTGCCTTACTAGCAACACATAGTTTTTTACCGCCACACCCAGGCCCGACAGTAATTGCTAATGAATACGGTGCAAATGTTGGTATGGTATTGCTTTATGGAATTATTATTGCTATTCCAACTGTTATTATAGCTGGCCCTGTATTTACGAAATTTGCTAAAAAATGGTGCCTGACGCGTTCAAGAAAGCAGGAAATATCGAGTCATTAGGTGAGCAAAAAACATTTAAACTTGAAGATACACCGAAATTTAGTATTAGTGTTTTAACAGCCATGTTTCCCGTTTTATTAATGGCAATTGCAACTATTATTGATATGGCTCAAAGCTCCATCGGATTTAAAGATAATGCAGTAATAGAAATAATCGCTCTAATAGGAAATCCATCAACGGCGATGTTAATTTCTTTATTACTTGCCTTTTATACAATGGGGATAGCAAGAAAAATCTCAATAAAAACAGTAATGGACTCATGCTCTTCATCTATTGCTTCAATCGGAATGATGTTATTAATCATTGGTGGGGGCGGTGCCTTCAAACAAGTATTAATCACTGGTGGTGTAGGTGATTATGTATCAGAGCTGTTTACAAACTCCACTATGTCACCGATTATTTTCGCATGGCTAGTAGCGGCTATCTTGCGTATATCATTAGGGTCAGCAACTGTGGCAGCTATTTCTACAGCAGGTCTAGTTATACCTATGTTGGCTCAATATGACGTTAATCTAGCTTTGGTAACACTTGCAACTGGAGCAGGTAGCGCAATTTGTTCCCATGTAAATGATGCTGGCTTTTGGATGATTAAAGAATATTTTGGACTATCTATGAAAGAAATGTTTTCAACTTGGACAGTACTTTCTACAATTGCTTCTGTATCAGGATTGATTTTCATTCTATTATTAGACACATCTTTAGTTATTTCAGGAACATTCATTATTATCTTCAGTATTATCGCGTTAGGTTATGTAATGTTTATTCAGCCTAAGAAAGATATAAAAATGGTGTAACTAGCTGTAATTCAAGAGCGCTTTGCAAATGGCTGATTTTCTTATTTCAAATAAATGTAGCCCTAGAAGCGAGTGATATTTATTTCAGTCGTTTTGTAGATGGGGTGGCTACTATTAAAACTATTAAATTTAAAGGAGATATTCACATGAAATTAACTGAATTTTACGGAGTAATCCCTCCAGTACCAAGTATCTTAAATGAAAAAGGACATATTGATGAAAAAGGAATGGGAAATCTAATTGATTCTCTTATCACTTCTGGAGTAGATGGGCTATTCTTCTTAGGATCTGGTGGAGAGTTTGCGGCAATGTCACATGAATTGAAGAAAGAAGTAGCAGAGTTCTCTACGAAATATGTAAATGGGCGTGTTCCAGTTCTAATTGGGACAGGAGCAACTGGTACAGAAGAAACCATTGAATTAAGTTTACATGCAAAAGAAGTTGGAGCAGACGGTGTTGTTATCATTAATCCGTACTACTACAATTTAAGCGAAGAAGATTTATTCCAACACTATGCAGAAATAGCGCAAAATGTAGATTTACCAATCATCTTATATAATTTCCCTGAATTAACAAAGCAGGATTTATCACCGCAATTAGTTCTTCAACTAGCTAAAGCTTCTTCAAATATTGTCGGTATTAAGGAAACAGTTTTATCGGTAGGGCATATTAGAGAAATGATTCAAGCCGTAAAACCAGAAAAACCAGATTTCGCTATTTTTTCTGGATACGATGAACATTTTCTAAATGTGTTAGCACTAGGTGGAGATGGATCAATTGGTGGGACGGCTAATTTTGCTCCTGAAATTCAAGTGGAACTTTATGAAGCCTTTAATAATGGGAATTATGGACAAGCAATTGAGGCACACCGCAACATTACTTCCTTAATGCCGTTATATAAAATAAATTCAACGTTTATGAATGTCGTAAAAGAAGCAATCAAGTTGCGTGGAATTGATATTTCTACAAATGTAGTAGCTCCGACTCGTCCCCTTAGTGATGAGAAGAAAAATCAAGTGAAGAAATATTTAAATGAATTGTTAATAGCATCAGAAATTCGTTAAGCTTCTATAAAAATAAAGATTGATTTTAAATTCAATGAGTTGCGGATGTAGATGGTATATACACAAATTTTATTGTGTATACATATCTTCTATGTTGCCCGCAACTCGGTTTTTATTATCGTTAACTATAGTATAAAAAGAAAGTGGATGGTTAAAGGTGGAAACAGGAGATTTGATAAACCTAGCTAACTTTAAAGGTATAGTAAGAACAGCTAGGAAGTGTAATGAGGAGACTATTTAAGTTACTTAAATAACTTTTTAAAAAAGTATTGACGAATAATATGTTTTCGTTATATAATATATTAGCTGTCGCAAAGAGGTGCTGAAAAATACATCAAATAATAACTTTTAAAAAAGTGTTGACACTTTAAAGTTATGGTGATATACTAAGTAAGTAGTCAAGTAACACGACAACAACATGAACCTTGAAAACTAAACAATCATGAAGTTAATCAATATAAAGTCTTATTCACTTTTAAATAAGTGGTAAGCAAACAAAAGTCTTTCTTTTTAAGAAAGCAACAAGCAGTTAG
>JAGHSJ010000356.1 GCA_018065935.1 Candidatus Kurthia equi | reverse complement strand
GTTTGATTATAAATATTTCACCCTAGATAATCAAAATCGCAAATGGGTGTCTATAGTGCGTCTCGATTTAAAGTAGTGAAAGAAGAATTGGTACCAGTGAATATAGCTAGAACGGTGAGAACCCCTTCGAAAACACTGGTGCAAAAATTACGTGAACAGGACGAAGCTGATATGGCGGAAAATGCGATTTCTTTCATTGATGACAATAAACAAACCGAATCTATTGCTGAAAATACAGCCATAGAACAAGCACAGCCAAATCAAACTCAAATTGATCTAGCGCAGTTGTCTGATGAACAGGAGGAAGTTGTAGAGCCGATTAAAGCGAAGGATTTAATGTTTGCTGAACATTTCAATGTGCAAGATTTAGAGGCACTACCGACACAGGGACCTACACTTGAACAAGGTAAACTGTATCAAGCAAAACTTATTTATCGTAGCGTTTCTTTTGCACACTACGAGCTAGGTAGAATTTTTTATATTGCCGCCAAAGATTTAGATAACCCTTATTATAATGACGTAACTTGCACTGTTTATGATGATGCAACACGTCAAAATTTCAGAGGGGTTTGGTCTACACGATGGTTTGAAATATTAAATATGGTAGAAGATCCACATTTACAAGAAGATTTAACAGAAGATGTTCAAACTGAACAAGAAATAGAAGAACCAGTTTCCATTAAAGCCACTTCAGAGCCACAGGAGACTGTCAGAACAATCGAAACAGAAAAAGATGAACCATTTATTGATGAAGTTGTGAAATCGCCCCAAGAGGACGTTAAGGAGCTTTCAGAGATAAATGCTATTGACGAGACAGCTAACAATGAAGCAACTATCGAAAAAGAGAATGTAAAAGTAGAGGCCGAACCGACACTTGCAACATTTAATTTATTCGACGCTACATTCGAAGCAAATAACAATTCGAAGCCTAAACGTAAAAAAACGTCTGCTCCGAAAGAAGACAATTCACAGATTGAATTTAATTTATTCGATTTTTAGTAAATGAAAAAGTACCACTGTCATTTAAGTTAAGACAGGGTACTTTTTTGTTTTGGTACTTCATCTAGAATTGAAACCGTAAAGAATGTTGAGATTAAGATACCGACGATACATGCACCGATGCGCTCAATCAAATCTATCCAATCAAAGCTATGAGTAATGAAAAGTGAAGAAATAAGGGCTAAGACCAGCTGTATAACCACCCAAGCCAATACAACGAATTTCATTTGCTTTTTAAATAAATGCTTATTAGCTTTAACTCTGGAAATATATTTTTTCATACTACACCTGCTCACTTGAAAATAAGTTGATTATGGATTTTTTTCTGTCCACTACAAAAAGTATGTTTGTTTGGTGATCTTTTAATTTTAATTTTCGAATGGTACGCTCAATCGCATTCCATTTACCGAATGCCATTAATGAAATCACTTGCTGCGGAATGGTATCGTCCAATTCATTATGAAGCTGTATTTCATATAGGCCGAAATTTTTATAGAACTTATATGTACCGATAGAAAGCAAAAAGATAGCGCAAATTAGTAGTGTGATTGCTAGGAACTGCCACATGGTAGGGGGTATTAAATTCGTGTCTATGTTCATGGTTTAACTCCTTTTGAGATAGTCATATATAAGTTTATTATAAC
>JAGHSJ010000438.1 GCA_018065935.1 Candidatus Kurthia equi | reverse complement strand
GATATACAGTTACAATATTATTTAAAAAAAGAGTACAGATGTGGCATTTCACTATCGAAAATTAGCTGACCAAATTGCTGAAAGAATTTATTCAGGGGAAATAAAATCTCATCATAAGTTAAGTTCTCTACGAGTTTTTGCAAAGAACCATCATGTCAGTATGACGACAGCCAAATCTTGTTATGAATTACTAGAGTCTAGAGGTCTTATTTTTTCTAAACCTAAAAGTGGATATTTTGTAAAGAATATTAATAAATTTATAGATTTACAGACTTACCCAGAGTTCAATTCATATCCACGTAGCATCACAAATTTAGAGCTACAAAGTGAAATACAACAAGCATCGATTAGTCATTCAAGAGTACATCTTGGTGCAATCCAACTTTCTCCTAAAATTATTCCTATAGAAATGCTTAGACGATCTATTCAGCGTGCACTCAAACATAGTGCACCAGAAGACTTTCTTTATAATGATCTACAAGGACATTTAAAACTACGTCAAGCTTTGTCTAATCACTGGGCTGAAGATGGAGTTTACATTCCAGAAGATTCCATCTTTATCACTCATGGCTGTATGTCAGCGATATCTACTGTTATCCAGCTTTTAACTCAAGCTGGAGATAGTATTATTATTCCAACGCCCAATTATAATGGGCAACAATTATTACTTGCTAATTTAGGAAGGAAAATTTTAGAAATACCTGCATCCAATATAGGTATAGACCTTCAACGTTTAGAAGAAGTGATGGCAGAATCAAAAGCAAAAGTTTGTTTATTAACCGTTAATTATCATAATCCTTTAGGATTCTGCCTAAGTAATACCGATAAAGAAAAAATAATTGAACTAGCTGTCAAATATCAATGCTTTATCATTGAAGATGATATCTACTCAGAGTGTGGGCACAATACATTCAGACCATTGCCTATTCAGTATTGGGATAAAGATGGATACGTATTCTTATGTAGTTCTATTTCAAAGTCCCTCTCTCCTGCTTACAGAATGGGATGGCTATGTTTACCTTACCAACAAGGGCATTTTAGAGATCGCTTACTCTCGCTTTTAAGTCAAGTAAATACTCCTTTACAACTTGGTTTAGCAGATTTTATTAATTCTCGTGCCTATAGAAATCATTTAAATACACTACGATTTAACTTACTTAATCAAGTTGAAGAATATAGAAGTTTTATTAAGGAAAATTTTACAGATTTAGAAGTCAAAGTAACTCAGCCTGAAGGTGGTTATTGCCTATGGATTCAACTCCCTAATGGCGTTAAGGGCATAAATATGTATAAATTTGCACAAGAACAAGGAATCAATATTGTACCGGGTGAGGTTTTTGGTGCGGATCAAAAGTATGACAACTTTATAAGAATAAATGCTGGGTATCCTCTTAACTCATACATAAAGAAGGCTTTAACTATTTTGAGAGATTGGATCAAATCTCAAGTTTAAATTAAGATTTCCTAAAATTAACATAATACACGTTATGCGAAATCAAAAAAGTGAGGTAAAAACCTCACTTTTTATAAAGCCAAAATTGCTGGATATTTCCTAAAATTTTAATTATTAAAAGTTATAACGGTAGAAGTTATCAGCAGTATTGTGGCGATCAATGTTAGGTAGATGCATGGTTTACTCATTGATTGATCATTAGCTTTGAAAAAATTCTTTATTGGATCCTTCCAGCCTGTCATTTGGCTCCAAGGATACCAAAAACATAAAAAAACCAAAGTACTTAAAATTCCAGCTAAATCAAAACTCTTGGATAACCCAGATAGACTTATCGCAACGGATGCTGCACCTAAAGCAAAACCAAACCAAGATTTAATCAAAGGAGCCTTGGGAGAACTTATTGATAGATTATTCATAGTAAAGTTCTTCATTAAAGATTAAATAACTTTCTGTCTCTTTCTTCAGTTAAATACTCATTCATTTCAGCGAGTATTTTTTCCTTGTTTGCTTCATTTTCCATCTTCTTGAGCAAGTAAGATCCCAATAGAATTTTACGTCTCGTATCAGCCTTTCGTTCTTGTTCTTTTTGCTTGGCTTTTTCACGAGCGAGAACAGCTTGCTTTTGCGCTTTAAGCTGTTTCAAGCGTTCTTCTTGTTTCGCAATCTGTTGTTCTAAAGATTCTACTTTCATCGTCA
>JAGHSJ010000241.1 GCA_018065935.1 Candidatus Kurthia equi | reverse complement strand
AAGAAAGGGGGAAATGAGATTGTTGCTGTGTTCTTAGATAATATACCCACACTTTTATCAATCTTAAACCCTCTTACCTATATTTTTATTTAATTAACATCATAATCCATCGAATTAATATTCATTTCATAATCTGTGCTTACACTCTCGAGCTGATAGAGATTTAATAATTGGTCGAGCTTTCTACTTAGACGAATTGTTTCATCATTTAAAAAACCATTTTCAAGGCCACATTGAATCATTTTTTCACGTGTTTGTTCTAATTTTTTTAAAACTACCTCTGACATCATTAATTCCCCACCTCTCGTAACCACGTTCATTATTATACTAGGATTTCCAAGTTTTCGGAAATGAAATATTCGACTTATTTCGACACATTAACTTCTTTCTTCTTCCATATACTCGTAAACAACAATCCCTTTTTGTTTTGCAATACCTCTAAAACGTTTAAAATCTTCTCTCTCAACAATTAATTCTCTAAATTCATAAAATGTTGATTTATCTACTTCAATTTGTTTAATTTCACCATTTTTTAATTTTTCAATCATATCTTTTAAATTTTCCATCTTTTAAAACTTCCTTTTTATAATTTTTTTTCAAATCTAGTAAATTATTTTACATTATAAGTGTTTTCATGCAAAATGGTATTAATTAGAAAATAGAGGAGCTGGTATGCAATGAAAACAGCAGAACTTGGGGACATCGTCGAATTCCACGATGGCCTACGTGGTCGTGTTGAAAAAGTAAATGAAAACTCCGTTATCGTTGACTTAACTATTATGGAAAACTTCCGCAGTCTAGATATGGAAGAAAAAACCGTAATAAACCATAAACGCTATAAGCTAGTTGAAGATCCTATTTCCCAATAATCAATCTAATGATACACTAAAGCCGTTCCAAATTGAACGGCTTTTGCTTTGGAGGTGAATCAACTAGTGAACAAAAAAACAGATATTCTATTTATTATTTTCACCTTAACTATTATTGTATTAATGATTATTGCCTTTAAAAATAAAGAAATATTTTGGTATACATATTCTTTCACTTTATTACTAGGTATGGCATTGGCATTTTCTCAGGGAGAAATAATGGATCGTCTATCAACAACAAGATATTTTCTTATTGGACTTTCTTTTGGAATTATAGGTTACTTGGTTATAAAACTAACATACACTATACTTCCATATATTTCAGTAACCGCATTTTCAAACGTAAAAGAATTACTTGAAACATACTCACCGACAAATATTTGGCAATATGTGTTGCTCATTGTTCTAATAGTGGCCGGTGAAGAAATGCTGTGGCGTGCGTATATTCAACAAGTGCTTAAAAAATATTTTTCCGTCAAAAAAGCGATTGTTTTCTCAAGTATTCATTTTGCCCTTCCCCTATTATTCTGTGGTTTCTATATAGGGGCATTAGCCGCGTTATTATCAGGCATTATTTTTGGTATGCTTTATGAATGGCTGAAGAGCTTACCTCTTCTTATTGTGGCACATTTAATTATGGTACTGCTCTTATTCCTATTATTACCATTAACGTAAATTGTCAAACATTTTACAGCTTAATAAAATTAAAAAAGTATTCATCAAGTACAGATTAATTGGTGTTTTCTTAAATTCGTAATAAAGAGGACAAATCGCTATGAAAGGCGATTTGTCCTCTTTATTTACGTAGATATTCTCGTTTTTTAATACGATAAATCTTTTATTGATAAACCAAGTTTTTTTAACAATTCAATTGTTTGATCTTTTTCTTCTGCAGATAATGCATTCGTTAATTGATGTAGCTTTTGCTCATGTCTTGGAAATAGTTCGGCCATAAACGCTTTTCCCTCTTCAGAAATCTCAGCATATGTAATGCGGCGATCTGAAGGACATGAAGTGCGTACAATATATCCTCGTTTTTCTAACTTATCAACAACATAAGTGATTGAACCACTTGCTAATAAAATCTTATTTCCGATTTTTTGCAATGGTTGACGACCTTTATGATAAAGTAATTCTAAAACGCCAAATTCTGTGGGGTTCACTTTATTTTCTTGAATAAATTGGTGAGTGACTTCGTTAATTGCTTTAGTCGCACGAGATAATACGATATATAGCTTTAACGACTGTTTTATTTCTTCTTCTGAAGCCATTTTAATCATCCTTCTCTACAAATTCATTTATTCATTATATCTTTTATATGAATTGCTTGTCAAAAATGCTATTTTCCATTAATTATACAATATGTTTTTTCATGGTAAAATAATTGTAGTTCGTTTATAAGGGGTGTTTTTCGATGAATATAATTTTAGCTACTTTGAATGCAAAGTACATCCATACTAATATTGCTATACGTTATTTAAAAGCCTATGCTCAACCTGAATTTGATCCAATCCTAGCAGAATATACAATTAAAGATCCTTCATTTAATATTGTTTCTGATATTTTTCAAAAACAGCCTGACATCGTAGGATTTAGCTGCTATATCTGGAATATTGAAGAGACTATTCGTGTGGTGCGTATGTTGCGTAAAGTAAGCCCACATACAAAAATCGTTTTAGGCGGACCTGAGGTTTCCTATGATGTGCATGATTGGTTGCGTCGATTAGAAGGAGAAGTTGATTATATTTTAATGGGTGAAGGTGAACATGCCTTTAAGCAATTATTATTCTATCTTGATGGAAAAATCCCATTAAAAGATGTGCCAAACCTTTGCTACCTGCAAGAAGGCAAAGTGAAAATCCATGCACAGGCACCAAAGATTGATTTACGTGAATTACCTAGTATTATGCGTTTTGAAGAAGATATTCCGCATATTTCAAAACGGATTGCCTATGTTGAAACCTCTCGAGGTTGTCCTTTTAACTGCCAATTTTGTTTATCTTCCATTGAAGTGGGTGTCCGTTATTTCAATCGTGAAAAAGTAAAAGATGATATTCGCTACTTAATGGAAAAGGGTGTTCGCACCATTAAATTTGTCGATCGGACATTTAATATTAGCCGCAGCTATGCCATGGAGGTGTTTCAATTTTTAATTGACGAGCACAAGCCAGGTGTCGTTTTCCAATTTGAAATTACTGCAGATATTATGCGCCCTGAGGTCATCGATTTTTTAAATAAAAATGCGCCTGCTGGCTTATTCCGTTTTGAAATTGGCGTGCAGTCTACAAATGACGAAACGAATACTTTGGTAAAACGTCGTCAGAACTTTGAAAAATTGTCTCGTACAGTCACGATGGTTAAAGAAGGTGGTAAAATCGATCAACATCTCGACTTGATTGCTGGATTGCCGGAAGAGGACTATACGAGCTTCAGAAGGACATTTAATGAGGTGTTCGCTATGCGTCCCGAAGAGTTACAGCTCGGCTTTTTAAAACTACTCCGTGGTACTGGATTACGTCTTCAAGCCGAGCAATATGGTTATGAATACGTCGATATGGCACCTTATGAAATTTTCGCAAATAATGTCCTAGATTTTAACGATATTATTCGCATTAAACAAACCGAAGATATTTTGGAAAAGTATTGGAATGACCATCGAATGGATGCCACATTGGAATATTTAGTACAGCATACCTTTGAAACCCCCTTCGATTTCTTCCAAGAATTCGGTAGCTATTGGGATCAACAAGGTTGGTCTAAAATTGGACATCAATTAGAAGATTTATTTGAACGCTTGATTGAGTTTCTCGAATTTCGTCATGAATCTCAAATTAACATCATAAAAAATATTATGCAATATGATTACTTATCCACTCAAAAATTCCAACCACGCAGACTTTGGTGGAAACAAGGCCTAGATTCAAATGAATTAAAATCCATTTATGCACAAATAAAAGTGAACCCATCTCTTGTGAGTGATGAATTTGCAGCCTTTCAATTAACTGAAAAAGAATTATTCAAGCACACACTCATTCTCCCTTTCTCTATTTCTTTAGATGGAATCAATAATGCCCATATTAAAGAAGAAAAAGGATACTTACTCACACTTTTCCAAAAAGATGGTTCCCCATTTTTTGCTACAATTCCACAGCATAAAATCCAATTGTAGTATGCAAAGTTAAATAAAAGAGGAGCAATGGGTAGTGACCCCTTAAAGTTAGAGTTTTATTTATGCAGCTAATTGGCTGGTATGTGTTCGGTATTTCACCGGACTCATACCGGCCAATTTTTGTTTAATACGTTCGTTGTTATAGTAGTGGATATA
>JAGHSJ010000172.1 GCA_018065935.1 Candidatus Kurthia equi | reverse complement strand
AGATTATATGAAAAAAATTACAATTTTTATTCTATCTTTAATACTATTATTTAGGTTAGCAATGCCAATTCAAAGTGATGCTAAAGCTGGTAAAAAGTTTTCAGTTAAAGTAACAAAATGTGTAGATGGGGATACGGCGTGGTTTTCTAAAGTAGGAAAAACTCGTTTTTTATATATTGATACGCCTGAATCAACGAATAAAATTCAGCCATATGGAAAAACAGCATCAAACTATACTTGTTCTAAATTAAAAAATGCGAAAAAGCTTCAATTACAATATGATGGAGCAAAGAAAGATAAGTATGGTCGTACACTTGCTTGGGTTTGGGTAGACGGAAAGCTACTGCAAAAACAACTGATTCAAAAAGGGTATGTAAAAGGATTTTATGATTATGGAAATTATTCATATGAAAGTTCTTTAGTAGCAGCACAAAAAATAGCGAAAAACAAAAAGCGTGGAATATGGAGTAATCCAAGTAAAAATCTTGTGGATTCAGTAAAAACAACTACTAAAACAACAACGAAAAAGAAAACAGCAACAAAGCCAGCAACTTCAACATTTAAAAATTGTACAGAGCTGCGTAAAGTCTATCCAAATGGTGTGAAAAAAGGTCACCCAGCGTATCAAGCAAAAATGGATAGAGATAAAGATAATTTTGCGTGTGAACGTTAATTTTAAGAGACCTCTTATAATTCAAGTGAATACTTATTTATAGGGGGTTTTACTTCAATTAAAAAGAATAGATGAGTCGTGCTTTCTTAGGAATGGAGTGATTGTAGATGGATTTTACAATTAGAAAAATGCAAACTGAAGACACAAAAGCTGTTCGAAAGATAGCTATAGAGGGGTGGCATAATACATATGAAAGTATTATTCCACTGGAAATTCAAGATGATTTTTTAGAAGCAGCGTATAATGAGAAAATGTTGATTAAACGCGCGGAAAATACTAATTTTTATGTAGCAGAGCGTGAAGGGAAAATCCTCGGATTTGCCAATTTTTCTTCAGTCAAAAAAGAAAGGGTCGTTGAATTAGCTTCTATCTATACTTTGCCAAATGAAAAATATAAAGGGATTGGCACAGCTTTAATTCAATATGCAATTAAAGATATTCAACCAAAAAAGATCTATGTAAGTGTGGAAAGTTTAAATACAGTTGGATTGAAATTTTATGAAGCTAAAAATTTTAAAATAGAAAAAGAATATGATGATATTTTTAATGGTCATGTATTGAAAACAACGAGAATGTATTTGGATATGGAGTAGTTTAAAGAGCTAAAAATAAATATTTAAAAAGAAATAGCATAATAAATTCCCAGTGAAATGGGTATGGAAAAATCCCAATTTTAAATTTCCAATAAAGCAATCATTATAAATCGCGTAAAGTATAACAAGGTATATCCAACAAAGATTTTACGTGATTTTTTTGAAATAAAATTTGGAAATAATGTTGTGAATATCTCGAGATAATTTCCAAAAAAACCTGATTATTGGCAGTATTTTTTAGACAAATGCGACAGAATAGGTTATAATATATTTAATAATGAAATTGGCTCATCGTATACAATACATTCATCTGTTCAGAGACTTGTATGATACGGGTCTCCAGACAGGTGTTTTTTAGTCCGGTTGAACAATACTATTATTGAATTCATTAATAGGAGGTCATTCACAATGACACAAGGTACAGTTAAATGGTTTAACGCAGAAAAAGGTTTCGGTTTCATCGAAGTTGAAGGCGGAAACGACGTATTCGTACATTTCTCAGCAATCCAAGGCGACGGTTTCAAAACTTTAGACGAAGGTCAAAAAGTTGAATTCGAAGTTGAAGAAGGTAACCGCGGACCACAAGCTACTAACGTAACTAAACTTTAATTTTTAAAGTTTGTCCGTAAAAAGGGCTCTCATTTGAGAGTCCTTTTTCTTTTGTTTATAAAGGAATTGCTATTCAAATAAATGTATTTAAATACTTTTTTTGTATGTTACTATAAAAATAAGGGGCTGATACAGTGTGGAAATCTATTTTTATTATGTACTGACAGGATTAGTAGTGGCGCTACCTGTAGGAGCTATGACGGTGGAAATGACGAAGCAAGGTTTGAAAAATGGTTTTATACATGGATGGGCAGTTGGGCTAGGTGGAATGACAATGGATGCAGCCTTAATTATCGCTCTTTATTTAGGTTTGGCATCTATTTTAGCATTGCCGTATGTTCAGTTACCACTATGGATTATTGGCGCATTATTTCTACTTTATTTAGCGTATGATTCAATCAAAAATGCAGATAAAGATATTACATTAGCAGGGGAACATACATCAAAATCTTTTTGGAGTACATATAAAAATGGATTGTTGGTTGCGGTATCACCGGGTAATTTGGTTTTCTGGGTGTCTGTTTTCGGTGCGATTTTAGCGAAATCATACAGCACCAATCAATTTGGAATCGCTGGGGTGGGTATATTGACGGGCATTTTATTGCATGATGTCGTTTTATTAGCCCTTGTATCGGTGTCTAGGCGTGCAATGGATAGACAGATGATTAAAAATACATCAATTATTGCAGGAATTTTATTAATTGGTTTTGCACTGTATTTTGTCTATGAATTTATTCGGGGGATACAAAATTTATAATAGTTAAGATGAAAATAGCAATCTTCTCTGTAGCTGATTATACTTGAACTAAGTGAGGCGATTGAAATGCAAGTCATTGTGAATAAATTAAAATGTTTATGGAAAAGTCTACTGGTCTATTGTTGTGTGATTTTATTGCCACTTTATATTTTATGGCTATTATTTTTATAAATAATTGAAAGTTGAAATGGGGATGAGTACATGAAGGAAATCTATTTAGTACGCCATTGTAGCGCAGACGGACAAAAACCAGATGCACAGCTGACGGAGCAAGGAAAGCTACAAGCACAGGATTTAGTTAGGTTTTTTATCGGTAAAAACATAGAAAAAATATATAGCAGTACGTATACTCGTGCAGTGCAAAGTGTAGAGCCATTAGCAGAAGCATTAAATTTAAATATTCAGCAGGATGCCCGTTTAAAAGAGCGTGTTTTTAGTACGGTCATTATGGATGATTGGATGACTTGGTTTAAAAAAGGCTTTGAGAATCCGGATTTAGTTTTTGAAGGTGGCGAGTCGGGCAGAGACGCGAAAGCAAGAATTGTCGATATGTTTGAAGAGATTTTTTCGAGTGAGAATGAAAAGATTGTTGTAGCAAGTCATGGGAATTTAATCGCGATGTTTCTGCAGACAATTAATCCTACATTTGATTTTCAAGATTGGCAAAAACTGTCCAACCCAGATGTGTTTCTTATTCATTATTCTGAAACAGATCAATTAAGTTATTCACGTGTTTGGGATAAATAATAAAAAAGACTGAACTCAAAATGAACTGCCTCTCCAATTGTTTGTTTAACAATTGGGTGTAGTTCAAAATCACTTCTGAGCTAGTCTTTTTTTATTGCTTAAATTCATTGTGAACTTTGCTGTTTTAAGTAGGCTAATTCTTCTTCGATTTTTGCCACGTCAATTCGTTCAAACAATGGTTCTACAGCGTGAAGATGTGTAGGAAGCTGCTTTGTTTCCCGCCATTCAATCGTGCTCCCTTGTAGCATAGAACGGATTTTTTCTGCTGAAAAAGGAAGGAAGGGTTGAAGTAATTGCCCAAGATTGGCGATGATATAGCTACAAGTACGCAATGTATTATTTCCTGCAGACGGATTATTTTTAATTTGTAACCACGGCTCCTCTGTATCAAAGTATTTATTTGCGCTACGAATATAATCAAAAATTGTTTCAAGCGCTACTTTAAATTGGCTAGCTTCTAATAAGTCGCTAGTGGTTTGATACAGTGTTTTTGTTTGTTCAATAATAACTGAGTTGATTTCACCGGCTGGTATAGTTCCTTCAAATGATTTGTCGATGAATTTAAACGTGCGGTTGACGAAGTTACCAAAAGCACCGAGTAATTCACTATTATGGCTGTAGATAAATTCTCGCCAAGAGAAATCAGTATCTCGATTTTCTGGTGCATTCATCGTTAAAAAGTAGCGGATGGAATCAGGATGGTAATGCGCCAAAATATATGGAACCCAAACAGCCCAATTTTGACTGGTTGAAAGTTTGCGTTTTTCCAATGTTAAGTATTCATTAGACACAATATGTGTAGGTAAGGTTTTATTTTCAATCCCCATAAGAACAGCAGGCCAAATGACGGTATGGAAAGGAATATTATCTTTACCATGGACATAGTAGGAAATGGTTTCTTCATTCCAATAATCTGATAATTCGATATGGTGTTGTTTTGCCCATTCGATACTCGCGGTTAAATAACCTGAGACTGCTTCAATCCATACATAGATTTTTTTATTTTCAAAACCTGAGACAGGGACAGGAATACCATTTGGAAGATCTCGTGTAACCGCACGATCACGTACACCTTCTTTTAAATAACGTTCAGTTAAATGAATGGCATTTTCACGCCAAAGTTGTCGTTCTTTTGCGTGCATGACAAGTGCTTCAAGTGGTTGTTGGAATGAACTAAAGCGCATGTAAAAATGTTCGGTTTCTTTAAATATAGGTGTATTTCCACAAAGTTTACAGCTTGCATCAATTAGATCTGCAGGGTCTAGAATGGTTGAACAATTATCGCACTGGTCTCCACGAGCTTTTGCTCCACAGACAGGACAGGTTCCTTCTACAAATCGATCAGGTAAAAAGCGTTGATCGAATTCACAATAGGCTTGTTCAATTTTCTTCTTGTAAAGATGTTGGTTCTCTAGCAAAGTTAGAAAAATTTCTTGAACAGATTGATGATGATGGGGTGCATCTGTACGCGTATATAAATCATAGCTAAAGCCAAGCTGTTGAAAGCTAGATTCGAACTCTGCGTGAAAATGATTAGCAACCGCCTCAACTGTTGTATTTTCTGCAGTAGCACGAATAGAAATTGGCGTACCATTACAATCACTTCCGGAAACATAGAGTACTTTTTCTCCTTTTTGTCTAAAGTAGCGGGCGAGTATGTCTCCCGGTAGTAGAGCAGCAATATGCCCTAAATGAAGTGAACCGTTTGCGTAGGGCCAAGCACCGCCAATAAAAATGGTCATCTTAATTCCTCCTTCAAAATTCATAGTATTTTCGTAAAATCTAGTCTTTTGAATATCAATGAAAATAAAGTTTTTTCTGTTCTCTTTAAAGTTGTTTTCTAGGTAGCAGAGACTATATAAATGAATAAGGATATGTTCTATAAATAAACTTCGCAAAATTTAATATTGCCTAATAAACGGCTTTGTTTAAGGTGGAATGAAGCCTATAGCGAAATTTGTCTTAAATCAAGGACAATTATGGTCATTGTAGGTAACAATACATCTAGTTTTTCTCGCATTTGTTTAGTAAAATAGAATGTGGAAACGAAAAGGTGAGTCGCTTTTCTCCAAAAAATCGCTTACACGTTTTTGAATCCAAAGGAGCTACATTGGTATTTATACCGAATGTAGCTCCTTTTTTATTTGATTTTTAATAAGTTCGCGTTGATTGCTACGATGATTGTACTAAGTGACATCAGTATAGCTCCCACTGCTGGATTAAGCAAAATTCCAAATTTATAAAGAATGCCAGCAGCTAATGGAATCGCGATAATATTGTAACCAGCCGCCCACCATAAGTTTTGTTTCATCTTCGCATAGGTAGCACTAGAAAGCTTGAGTAAAGAGACAACGCTAAGCGGATTATTTTTAACAAGGACGACATCTGCAGCCTCTATAGCAACGTCAGTCCCTGCTCCGATAGCTAAGCCAAGGTCTGATTTTACAAGGGCAACTGCATCGTTTACACCATCACCTGTCATCGCCACTTCCTGCTTATCTATTTCTTGAAGTTCTTCAATTTTCACTGCTTTTTCATGTGGTAGCATGCCGGCATAGATTTCATCCATACCGATTTGTTTACCGACATAGTCTGCCACCTGCTGCTGATCGCCACTTAGCATAATGGCTTTAACATCCATTTGATGTAATTCCTCAACCGCTTCTTTCGCATCTTCGCGAATAATATCAGCTAAGGCTATCATGCCTGTTAATTTATCGTTTGCAGTCACAAAAATAACCGTTTTTCCTTCGGCAGACCATTGCTGGAAAAGTTCTTTATTGTAAGGCAGTTCCTGCTCGTCTGCATAGCGTGGGCTAGATATCTGTACTTTTACGCCATCTACTATAGCTTGTAATCCAACACCTGCTATAGATTGAAACTTAGAAACCGGCTCTAATTCTAAATCTAATTCTTTGGCCTTTTGTAAAATACCTACCGCAAGAGGATGCTGTGAATTCATTTCTACAGATGCGACGTCATAAATAATTTCATCTATATCATAGTTTTGATACGTATCAATATTTGTGACTTCGAATTTCCCTTCAGTCAATGTACCTGTTTTATCAAAGGCAACTGCACTAATGAATCGGGCTTCTTCAAATGTATTTCGGTCGCGAATAAGCAATCCATTTAACGCAGCGATAGCATTTGATTTTGCTACAACTAATGGAATCGCTAAACCAAGTGCATGAGGGCAGGCAATGACTAATACGGTTACCATACGTTCCATAGCAAAGGAAAAATCTTTTCCAAGAAGTAACCAGACAATGAGCGTGATAATACCGGCTGCTAAGGCAATATAGAATAACCATTTTGCTGCTCGATTGGCTAAATTTTGCGTAGAGGATTTGGAATTTTGTGCGTCCGTTACAAGTTGGATAACTTGTGCTAAATAAGAATCTTCGCCTTTTTTTTGTAACTGAACTGTTAAAGCTCCCTCTCCATTAATTGAGCCACCGATCACTTCATCATTTGCAAATCTTTCTACCGGAACGGATTCACCTGTCAACATGGATTCATCAACAGTAGATTGTCCACTCACAACAATGCCATCAATCGGAATTTTTTCACCGGGTTTAATTAATACGGTATCTCCAATTTCGAGTGAAGAGATAGCAACAGTTTGTACTTTATCTTCCGGTAATACTTTAGTTGCTTCTGAAGGCATATGCTTCACTAATTGTTGTAAAGAGTTAGAGGCGCTCATTACTGAACGCATTTCAAGCCAATGTCCGAGTAGCATAATAACAATCAATGAAGCAAGTTCCCAAAAGAAATCATACGGTACAAGATTGAATACGGAACAGACACTGTAAATATAAGAAACACAGATGGCTAGTGAAATAAGCGTCATCATACCGGGCTCATATTTTTTGATTTCGTCTAAAGCACCACGTAAAAATGGCCATCCTCCATAGAAAAATACAAAGGAAGCAAGGGCAAGCAATATATATTTATCACCAGGAAAGCTTAAATTCACATTCACCCAATCTTGAAGCATTGGTGAAAGAATGAAAATCGGAATAGCTACTAATAATGAAATAAAGAAACGAAATTTATAATCCTCAACCATTTCTTCATGATGTGCATCATGATTATGTTGCTGGTCATGGTGTTGCTTATGCTCATTGTTAGTATGTGAATCATGTTCATGTTGTATAGGTAAATGATGTTCATCATCATGGCCTTTTTCATGAGTTGTTGATGCCGATTTAGCAGAATTTTTTTTGAAAAAAGAGAAAATAGCAGAGAATAAAATAAGCATGAAAAGGCTCCTTTCTCATAATGGATAATCTTTACTAAAATGTACCCGATTGAGAATCGACCAAACACGACAAGTAATTAAACTAATTTTTTTATTAACTCTGGAAGCCATTGGTGTAAATCTGTAAAGTTGTAGCCTAATTGCTGTGCAAGGTTTGTTTTTAAATACCAAGATTTCGGAATCGCATAAGGAGATTGGTTCACTTCATCACCTAGTAAAGAAATTATAGCTTTCTCCCCAGTAGATTCCTCGATAAGTTGAATAAGCTCTTGATTTGAAATAATACCAGTAGAAGCAGCGTGTATCGGACCGACGAAATGTTCATTTCCTGCCCAAAGTAAGAAATCAGCAGCTTCTTCAGACGTAATAAAGCCCATTTTCGCTTCAATATTAATAAAGCTAATTGGTAAGTGCTGTTGTACGTGTTTTATATGGAATAGTAAACGCTCGGTGTAATCATCTTCGCCCATAACGATAGGGAATCGAACAGCAACAACGGGGAAATCAGCCTTTTGAAAAAAGACGGCTTCAGCCAGTCGTTTGCCTTCACCATAGCTCACTTCGTTACGTTCACCTAGTAGGACAGGATATGTATAGGGGGCAAAATCTTTTTCACTTTTTGCGATGCCATCTGCTTCATGCACAGATAAAGTAGAGGTGAAAATATAGCGCTTTGTTTTGCCTGAAAAAATTTCGACAGCATCTTGTGCATCATGCGGTCCATAATTCACATTGTCGTAGACAACATCAAATTGCTGTGTACCGATTGCCTGAGCTAACGCCTCTTTATTTGTACGATCACATTGAATATGCGTTACTTTACCCTCAAATTCAGTGGGTAATGAGCCACGAGTCATAATCGTGACGTCTTGTTGTTGCTGAAGAAGCTTGTAGACTAAGCGTTTACCAAAAAAACGTGTACCACCAATAATAAGAATTTTTTTCATTTGTGCACCTCTTTTTGAAATATTGTCTTTGCCCATAGTATAGTTCAAATATTCCTTAAAAACAAAATATGCCTTAAAATGGGTAATGATAACAGTGTATGTTATTATTCAATTTATAGAAGGAGGTCGTTCTTATGCGAATTAATGAATTAACTTTAGAACATGCGACTATTTATCGAAACATGCGATTAAAGGCATTAAGAGAAGAACCGTACTCTTTTACAGAAGCTTATGAGGATGCTCTAGAATTATCTTTTACTGAATATGAGAACGACTTGTTAGATGAAAATCGGATTACATTTGGTGCGTTTGAAGAGGATGTTTTAGTAGCAATTGTTACATTGGAAACAACAAAGAAAAAAAAACGAGCGCATATAGCACAAATTGTGGAGATGTACGTGCATAGTGATTATCGCGGCCAAGGACTAAGCAAACCAATTATGGCATCAGCTATTATGCGAGCAAAAGAATTAAAATGTGAACAAATTCATCTCACTGTAAATATAGCAAATACACGAGCGAAAACACTGTATACTTCTTTTGGTTTTGAAATTATTGGGATGGAAAAAGAAATTTTAAAAGTATCAGAAAATAAATATATCGATGAATATCGTATGGCCTTATATTTCGACGAATGGGTTGAAGAGTAGAGAGTTCATTAAGTAGATTTACTGTTATTTATGGCATCAACAAGTTACAATTTAGTAAATACATTAAACAAGACAATTTTATATTGTTGTAATGAAGAAATAGGTGAAATTTATGGCGTCTGCATGGATTCCAACTACTGTAATGGGTTTGGCAATTTTAGTTTTAGCTATTTATATACTACGAACGAAAAATTTAACCATACTTGTGGGCATGCAAATTATGCAAATTAAAACAAATCATATTGAGGTAGCTAAAAACTCGGGAAAATTTTTACTAGCAATAGCCGTGTTAACTTTGCTATTACCGGTCATGGAAATCATTCATCTATCTACTCTTGTAGTAGACCTAGTGCTGATTTTTTTCATGGCAATTAGTTTATTTGTTTATATTTATAAACAGAAAAAATAAATAAAAAATAAGGGGAGAAACGTAGTAATAGGTAACGTTTTTCTCTTTTTTCATTCGTAAAATAAAGAGATGAAATTTAAATCAAAACGAAAAATGATTTTTTATAGTATAATAACAAGGTATATTTATTGAATTTTCAGAAAAAAATAGAGTTAGCTGATTTTCGAAAAGTGGATGATTTTTATGGCGAATGGGGT
>JAGHSJ010000301.1 GCA_018065935.1 Candidatus Kurthia equi | reverse complement strand
TTCTAATTCACTTATAATCAAATTTACTAATAAATTTATGGAAGCAATGGGGTTTTATACATGAATGAAAAAATATTAGATAAAATCAAATTTACGAAACGAAATGATAATGAAAATTTAAGTATAGTTGGACCTGTAAAATTACCGATAAAACAGGGGGATTTTGAAGCAACTTTTCAATGGTATTCTTGGCAGGCAGTAGACGGTCAATTAACAAAAGAAAAGATGATTGAACAGTTACCTCAAATGAACTTAGCTTTTGGACAGCAGTCTTCGGTACTTGTATATGGTGATTTTGCGAACGCAGACGATGCAATTGTACGTATGCATAGTATTTGTCATACAGGAGATATTTTTGGTAGTCAGCGTTGTGACTGTGGCTATCAGCTTCATGAATCAATGAAAATGATTGTTGAACATGGCTGTGGTGCTATTTTCTATTTAGCTGACCATGAAGGTAGAGGGATTGGGCTATTTTCAAAATCATTAGCTTATTTATTACAAGAAGATGGTATGGATACAGTGGAAGCAAATCATGAGCTAGGCTTTAAAGATGATACACGTTCATATGAGGATGCTATTAAAGTATTGCAGGTACTGCGTGAAAAACCTGTCACGCTTATTACGAATAATCCACATAAATTAGAAGCACTTAAATCATATGGGTTAACTGTTGTTGAACATATTCCACTTTGGGGTGGAGCTACAGCTTCTAATCGCTTTTATTTAGAAACAAAAGTGAAAAAGGCGGGCCATATTTTAGGAAATGGGGGCGTAGATAATGAAGAACGATCAATATTACATGACGATCGCCCTTGAGTTGGCGGCAAGTGCAAAGGGAAAAACGAATCCGAATCCTTTAGTAGGGGCTGTTATTGTAAAAGATGGAGCCATTGTTGGTACAGGACTACATCGTAAAGCGGGCGAACCACATGCCGAGGTACATGCTTTTCGGATGGCTGGTGAGCATGCGAAAGATGCTACATTATATGTGACATTGGAGCCTTGCTCGCATTATGGTAAAACACCACCCTGTGCAAATTTAGTAAAGGATTCTGGGGTCAAGCGTGTAGTTGTGGCTATGCAAGATCCAAATCCTGAGGTTGCAGGGCGAGGAATCAATCTACTTCGTGAAGCCGGAATTGAAGTAGAGATTGGGGTTCTTGAACAAGATGCGCTCCGGTTAAATGAACGTTTTATTCATAATATGGTAGCAAAACGACCATTTATTATTTCTAAGTTTGCTATGACCTTAGATGGAAAGATAGCAACTGCTTCAGGCCACTCACAGTGGATTACAGGCGAAGAGGCAAGAGCCGATGTCCACGAGTTAAGAGATGAAGTAGATGGTATTTTAGTAGGCGTAGGGACCGTCTTAAAAGACAATCCTGCTTTAACTACAAGATTGCTTGATAGAAAAGGGAAAAATCCCACACGTATTGTATTAGATCGTACATTACGCACACCATTAGATGCACAAATTACACAAACAGAAGTTGCACCTACGATTATTGTGACAGCCAGAGGGAATGAAGAGCGCAGTAAACAATATACGGGAGTGAAATTTATTTTTGTGTCAGTTAAAGAAGGCAGATTAGACATTAATGAAGCAGTAATGGCACTGTATGAAGTGGGAATTACAGATATTCTTGTAGAAGGTGGCGGTACGGTTAATGCGGCCTTTTTACGTGCGAAGTTAATTGATAAATTTTTTGTCTATGTTGCACCAAAAGTTTTAGGGGGTGCAAATTCAATTACACCATTTACAGGTGAAGATGTGGAAATGATTGATGCGGCCATGCACCTAACGTTTGAAAACGTAGAAAAAATAGGTGAAGATTTACGAATAACTGCCTATCCTAAGAGGGGCTGATTTTATGGAGAAAAAAGTGGATATTTGCATAGTTGGAGCAGGTCCTGGGGGGATGTTGCTTGCTTATTTACTTGCGAAAAAAAATATTTCAGTCTTACTTTTAGAGAGTACCAGTCAAATTGCAAAGTCATTTCGCGGTGAGCATATCAATGAAGAAGGCGAAGAAATACTAAAGAAGTACGATTTATATGATGCTGTTGAAGAATTAGGTTTATTAAAAATGGAACGCTTAGAGTATTGGTATAATGGATTTTTAACAAAGGTGATTGAAGCAGATCCAGCTGTAGGCCATCTAGGTATCCATGTACCGCAAACACATCTTTTACAGGTGATTTTACAACATGCAAAAGAGTGTCCGAGTTTTTCCTATCAACTAAATACACGTGTGACTTCTTTAATACAAGACGAAGCTGGACAATATATCGGTGTGAAAGCCAAGCAAGACGGAGAAGAATTACTTGTGTATTGTCATTTGGTCGTTGGAGCAGATGGACGTTATTCTACGGTACGAAAAAAAGCACAAATTGATTCTGAAATTCGCAAACATGGATTCGACCTCTTATGGGCTCGAATACCAGCACCTAAAAATTGGACTCCTTCTATTAAAATGGCATTAGTCGATGGCATGCAAATTTCTTTATTCACACAGGTTAATGACTATGTGCAAATTGGATGGAATATTGAACAAGGAAGTTACTCAGCTTTACGTAAACAACCATTTGAGCCATTTATTGAAAAACTGATACAAGCCTTCCCACAATTAGCTTCAGCTGTAAGAGAAAATATTACGTCATGGAGAGACTTTATTTTATTAGACGTATTTAGTACTCAAAGTTCATCATGGGGAGCGGATGGACTTGTCCTGATTGGTGATGCGGTACATACAATGACACCTACTGGCGCATATGGTTTGAATTGTGCAATGAAGGATGCGGATGTACTGGTAGAACTGATTGAACAGCAGGATACATTAAAAAAATTAGATTTTTTAACATGTGGAAACATGCGAAAAAAAGAAATTGAACAGCTCCAAATGATGCAGATAGAAAAAGAACAGGGTTTTCTATCGCAGTTTGAGGTTATGACTTAGGAGGAAGTTATGAGATTTGGTTTTGATATTGATGATACGCTAATTGACTTACGTCAGCATGCCTTTCATTTATACAATAAAAAATTAAAGAAAAATATTTCATTGGACGTATTTCAAACGATTCCAACTGTCGAAATTCATGCACCTTTTGGTTTAAAGGATAAAGAAGGCGGACAAATGTGGAAGGATTCAATGGAGGAAATTTATTTTACAAATTGTCCATCTTTTCCAGATGCATTAAAGACATTAAAACAATTAGAGGCAGATGGACACGAAATATTTTATATTACATCACGCCCTAAACAGTTTTGTGAGCGCACGCGTGAATGGATAAAGGCACAGGGATTTCCTGTAAAGGATGAAAATTTTTTCTGCGGTATGGCAGATCATGAAAAAATTGAAACAATTAAATCATTATATCTAGATTATTATGTTGATGATAAACCAACAGTTTTGAATACTTTATTAGGTTTAGATACAAAGCTAATTGTAAAAGACCAATCGTATAACCGTTTAGAAACACATAGACGTTTAGTTCATTGGTCAGAATTTAAAAATGTACTTTAAATAAAAAAATCGTGAAAAAAATCCCACTCGACTTCGTGGAATCGAGCGGGATTTTTTTCGAGTCCGTTTATTTATTTTTATAGCGTGTCTATTCATATTTGATAAAATAAAAAGCTCCAATCACGCAAATGCGCGATCGGAGCTTTTTTGACTCAGATATTTTAGTAGAAAATATTCTTTTCAGCTTACTATCTGTATTTAATTTCTTGGTTAAGGTCGATTTGATTAATATCAAGACCCATTGCTTTTGCAACACCTTCACCGTAAGCTGGATCAGCTTTGTAGCAGTGAATGATGTGACGTTCTTTAATGAACTGTTCTACACCTTCCATGTTACGAGCAGTATTTTCAAATAGACGTTGTTTTTCATCATCGCCCATAATATTGAATAATTTACCTGGTTGTTCGAAGTAGTTGTCATCATCTTCACGGAAATCATAGATATCCGCTGGACCAGCTAATTCTTCCGCAGGATTTTTGTAGCTTGGTTGTTCTTTCCATTCACCGTAGCTGTTTGGCTCATAGTGAAGCGTATTTCCTAAGTTGCCATCTGTACGCATGAAACCATCACGATGGAATGTGTGTACTGGACATTTAGGTGCATTTACTGGAATTAATGTGTTGTTAACACCTAAGCGGTAACGTTGTGCATCTGCATAAGCGAAAAGACGTGCTTGTAACATACGGTCTGGTGAGAAGCTAATACCAGGAATTGTGTTGTTTGGAGCGAATGCTGCTTGCTCAACATCAGCAAAGTAGTTTTCTGGGTTACGGTTAAGTTCGAATTCACCTACAGGAATTAGAGGGTATTCGCCTTTGTACCATACTTTTGTTAAATCAAACGGATTATCTTTGTGATTACGAGCTTGTTCATCTGTCATTACTTGAATAGACATTGTCCATTTAGGGAATTTACCCGCTTCAATATCACCAAATAATTCAGTTTGAGAAGATTCACGATCTTTACCTACTACCTCTTCAGCTTCTTGGTCAGTTAAGTTTTGGATGCCTTGTTGAGTAGTAAAGTGGAATTTCACATAAACACGTTCGTTATCAGCATTAATCATAGAGTAAGTGTGAGAACCGAAACCGTGCATATATTGGTAACCACGTGGAATACCACGGTCACCCATTACATAAGTAACTTGGTGAAGTGCTTCTGGAAGGCTTGTCCAGAAATCCCAGTTGTTATTTGCGCTACGTTTGTTTGTTTTTGGATCACGTTTAACAGCATGGTTTAAATCAGGGAAGTGCATACCATCACGGAAGAAGAACACAGGTGTGTTGTTACCAACTAAATCCCAGTTACCTTCTTCAGTATAGAATTTCAATGCAAAACCACGAATATCACGTTCAGCATCAGCAGCACCACGTTCACCAGCTACTGTAGAGAAACGAGCGAACATTTCTGTTTGTTTACCTACTTCAGAGAAGATTTTTGCTTTTGTATATTTAGTAATATCATGAGTTACTGTAAATGTACCAAAGGCACCTGAACCTTTTGCATGCATACGACGCTCTGGAATTACTTCACGGTTAAAGTTAGCAAGTTTTTCAATTAACCAAACATCTTGAAGTAATACGGGACCACGTTTACCAGCAGTCATACTATTTGTGTTGCTGACAACAGGAGCTCCAGCAGCAGTTGTTAATTTTTGGTTATTATTATTGTTGTTTGTCATTACATTACCTCCTATATTTTGAAAAAAATTCATCTAAAAAAAGACAAGAATGGCTAAGAACTTCTAAATTCACTGTAACATAATTTTTTTAAAAAACAAAGTAAATT
>JAGHSJ010000407.1 GCA_018065935.1 Candidatus Kurthia equi | reverse complement strand
GTTATAAAGATGAACATTAAGAAATATTGTATCGTAGTAATTCTATTATTATTTGTCGCTAGTTTATTTTGCTACTCACCTGCTGTTTCTGCAAAGTTAAAAAATAGTCCTCAAACAGGTTACGAATTGTATCTAGTTAAGAATTCACCTTACTACGATAAAGTAAATGGAAAGAAAAAAGGAGTAATTAAAGCTTCTATAGTACCTCAAGAATTGATTATTGGTGGAGATGTATCTCCTAATAGAGTAAAAATTATTAAATTCGTTAATGAATATTGGGTGAAAGTTAAATTTACGAATAAATATGATGGCAAAAAAAATAGAACTGGCTATATCAAAACAAATCATCTGAGAGCTAGTTTATATTCAGTAGATTATGTTGTTTCGAATGCACCTATTTTAAATTTAGGCTGTTTTCGCATAAATTGTTGCTTTCTTGGGTATATGTATATAGAGTAAGACATTATTGGCTTTTAGGAGGCATAGATTATGTGGTTAGACGTTTATGAGGATTTTAGCGAATTAAGTAAATCGGAGCAGTTGGCACTATTTGAAGCGATGAAGCAAGATTTATTCCCAGAAGAACCAGATAAAATCAATAAACTTCTAAAAAGTATTCGTGAAGCAAGATTTTCTTCGGGCTTAGGTTGTGTTCATTGTGGTAGCACAGACGTTAAACGAAACGGCAAATATCGCAGTCGCCAACGTTATCTATGCAAAGATTGCGGAAAGTCATTTAATGATATGACGAATACACCATTCTCAGGATCACATTATCCTGAAAAATGGGTTAAATACATTGAACTTATGGTCGAGGGATATACGCTGCCTAAAATTGCTGATAAACTTCAAATCCACATTTCTACCGCATTTTATTGGCGACATAAAATCTTGTACGCATTAGGGAGTCAAGGATTTAATCAATTACAAGGTATTGTTGAGAGCGATGAAACTTTCTTTCGCGAATCGTTAAAAGGTCATCGTCAAATAAATCATAGAAAACCTAAAAAGCGTGGAGAAAAAGATGAAAAAAGAGGGATTTCCAATCTTAAAATTGCTGTTGTAGTGGCACAAGACCGTAATGGTAATATCATCGCTCGAAAAGCAGGTACTGGTCGTGTAAAAGCAGAGGAAATTGATAAGGTAATAGGAGGGTATATCCACCCTTCTGCTTTACTATGTACGGATACTGCCACTAACTATAAGAAGTTTGCAAGAATTAAGGGGTTACAACACGAAACGGTAAATGAGAGACTAAAACAACGTGTAAAAAAGGGGATTTTCCACATCCAACACGTAAACAATTTCCATAATCGTTTGAAAGGTTGGATGGAACGCTTTAAAGGTGTAGGGACTCGTTATTTAGACAATTATCTTTACTGGTTCCGCTGGCTTGAGATAGGGAAACATTTAGCATTTGACAAGCGGATTGAGCAAATGCTTATTTCAGCCTGCCAAAAATCCAATTATAAAACTGTTGAATTGTTTAAAAGTGCATAATAAACATTCATGAGCTTTTCGCTCCCAACCATAGCATGAAAATAAATTATTTACACAGAAAAAGACCTCTAAAATCGAGGTCAAATTATTATTTTTGGTCTGATAATTCTTCGCCAACAAGGATTTCAAAGAGTTCTGCTGAATTCCCCGTATCTAATTGAATATATTTACTTTCAGCGTCTATAACAAGTTCCACTTTATCTTTGTTCGGACTTATCCAAAGTTCATATGTCACCGCTTTTGCTTCAATTTTAGGATTTTTGTATTGAAATATGAACCTGTAATCAGGTGGGTGAGCCATACTTACTTTTGCATTTTCCCAATCAATCTCATTTAAAATATCTTTCACTTTTTGAACCTGTTCATTATCAGTAATTTCTTTGAAATCCTCATATTTATTTTCATCACCAATACGATGTTGAACTTTTATATATTGTTCTTCATTTTCTATTACGTTTGAACATCCTACTAAAAATATTGAGACTATACCAAAAAGGGAAATAAGGTATTTAATTTTTTTCATAATATCTCCTCCTATATATTAGATGGTTATAATTGGAAAATGTTTCATGTTTATTATAGCATATTTTAAAAACAACAAACTTTACGAAAACAGCCTAAATTTAAGAAAATCGGCTTCAATTAAATCTAAAAGAATAGCTAAAATTCCAAGAGGAACTATTATGGTAATTAATCAAGATAGCGGCTATAAGGAATCTACTTTTACAAATGATTGGGTTAGAGTAACTTATGTTGAAAAAGGTAAAAAATATATAGGTTATGTTAATAGAGAGTTTATCATTATGTAAAAGAGAAAGAGGTGCAAATCGCGATTCAAATGCGATTTGCACCTCTTTTATTTTTACTGAATTTTATAAATCAATTGTTTTCACATCAAAGATATTTTCTTGTTGTTTTAGGAAATCAATCGTTTCAACTGTATTATCAACTGATAGTACCATGATGGCATTTCCACCTTCTTGTGCACGCCCAACCTGCATGGCTGCAATGTTGACGTTTTGCTGAGCTAGTAGTGTACCTACACGTCCAATAGCGCCAGGTTTATCTGTATGCTTGATAAAGATGATATGACCTTCTGGGTTTACATCGACTACATAATCATCGACTTGTACGATACGAGCACCAAGTCCAGCAAGTAATGTTCCTTTTACTTTATGTGTGCTAGTAGCAGTAACTACTTCAACTGTCATAGAGTTTAAGAAAGCTTTTGCGCGAGTTGATTTATGTTCATTAATTTTAATGTCATTACGTTCAGCAAGATAACGAGCATTTACATTGTTTACATGGTTCCCAAGATTACGCATCAGAATCCCTTTGATTGTGTTGTTTGTTAATGGGCGAACGTCAAAGTTAGCTAAATCACCTGAATAATAAATATTCACTTCATTAATGGCGTCATCAGAAAGACGAGAAACAAATTTACCGATTTTCGCACCTAGTTCGAAGAATGGTTCTACTTTAGCAACCATATCTTTTGGCACTGAAGGCATGTTTACTGGGTTAATAACTGAGCCGAATTTGAAGTAGCTTAAAATATCATTACTTACATCTACCGCCACGGATTCTTGTGCTTCAATTGTAGAAGCCCCTAAGTGAGGTGTCGCAATCACTTGAGGAAGTTCTAGTAAACGATTACCTACGAATGGCTCTTCTTCCATAACATCTAATGCAGCGCCAACAACTTTACCTGATTGAATCGCATCGTATAGAGCATCTTCATCAATAATTCCGCCACGAGCACAGTTAATAATACGTACGCCATCTTTCATAAGTTGGAAGATATCTGCATTAATCATATGACGAGTAGAATCTAATAAGGGTGTGTGGACAGTAATGAAGTCAGCCACTTTAGCAACATCTTCTACAGAACCATATGCAACGCCGGCTTTTTCAGCTTTTTCAGCAGTTAGGAATGGGTCATAAGCGATAACATTCATGCGATTACCTTTTGCACGATGAGCGACTTCTTGACCAATACGACCAAAGCCAACGACACCAATTGTTTTATTTTTAAGTTCCACACCTGTGAATTTTTTACGATCCCAACGGCCTTCTTGTAAAGACATATGCGCGTGAGGGATATGTCGAGCAAGTGCCATAATCATAGCAGTTGTATGTTCAGCAGCAGAGTTTGTATTGCCATCTGGTGCGTTGACAACAATGATTCCTTTTTCAGTTGCTGCATCAAGGTCGATATTATCTACGCCAACACCAGCGCGTCCGATTAATTTCAAATTATCGGCAGCTTCAATAATTTCGCGTGTTACCTTTGTTTGGCTACGAACAAGTAATACTTCATAATCTTTAATAATGGCTTTTAGTTCTTCTGGAGATAGACCTGTGTTGCTCACGATATTTAAATCTAATTCTTTTTCTTGACGAAGAGGATAAATACCGTCCTCGCTAAGTGGATCACTAATTAAAATATTAATTGCCATGATTATTTCGCTCCTTCTAAAATTGGTGTAGTTGCATCAAGGTAGATTTGTTGTGCAGCTGCTACGCCAGCACCAAGTGTGATTTTCTTGCCAACTTTTACTAAAGCAATTTCCATTGCTGCTAAATATTGAAGTACGTCTGTTGGTGCGCAATAGCCCATATGTCCAACGCGGAAAATTTTGCCCTTCATTTCAGCTTGACCACCTGCGACTGATAAGTTGAAGCTGCCTTTAATTTCTTTGCGGAATGCTTCAGCATCGAAATCTGTTGGTTTAACAGAAGTAACAGTAGGAGAACCATCTTCATCTGTTGTGAATAGTGGAAGGTCAAGTGCTTTAAATGCAGCACGTGTCATATCACGCATTAGTTGGTGACGAGCGTAAACATTTTCAAGACCTTCTTGTTCAAAGTTTTCTAATACTTGTTCAAGCCCAAATAATAATGATAATGCAGGTGTGAATGGTGTTGTATCTTTTGCGATATTGTCGCGGTATTTTGTTAAATCAAGATAAAATCCTTTTTGTGGATTGGCTTCGATAACTTTCCACGCACGTTCGCTTGCAGCGATGAAGTTAAGACCAGCAGGAAGCATTAAAGCTTTTTGAGAACCTGTAACAACTACATCAAGCCCCCATTCATCCATTTTAGTTTCTACGCCACCCATGCATGAAACACCGTCAATAATAACTAACGCTTCAGACACTTCATGAACCGCTTGTGCTAATTTGCCAACAGGGTTAAGAACGCCTGTAGAAGTTTCGCAGTATGTAGAGAATACAGCTTTGATATCTGGATTTGCTTGAACATGTGCTTTAACAGCCTCAGGATCTAATGCAGTGCCCCATTCCACATGGAATTCTTCTGCATCGATATGATAAGCTTCGCAAATTTTTGTGAAACGATTGCCAAATACGCCAGTAGCTACGACTAAAACTTTGTCACCCGGGTGAACAACATTGATAATGGCAGCTTCTAAACCAGATGTACCACTACCAGTAATCATCATAATATCTTGCTTAGTACCGAAAACTTTTTTTAGTTTCGGTTTAATATTTTGAATCATCTGACTAGTTTCGCTACCACGGTGCCCAATCATAGGCTTTGTCATAGCACGCTCTACGCTCGGTGGAATTGGTGTTGGTCCTGGAATACGTAATAATTGATAATCTGTTAACATGGTTAATTTACCCCTCTCGTTTTTAAAAAAATAAAAAGCCTTCCGAATCCTCACAGTTATAGACTGTAAGGGACGAAAAGCTAAATGAATACATTTAGTGTAACGTGGTACCACCCTAATTCACTGTCCACCTAATACGGACAGTCTTATCAATATGCTTAACGTGCATGTGCCGGGTAAACCTACTTTGGAATGTTCAGAATACCTATTCAGAAGTGGAACCTATGTATGAAATCACTGATTTCCACCAACCATCAGCTCGCTGTGAGATTTTCATAAATCATAAGTATGTCTTCATCATCATATTTGTGCGTCATTTGAATTTAAATCAATATTAAAGCGAATGTTCAGAAAAGTCAACATATTTCGAAAAAAAATTATATAAAAAGCTTTTTTAACGAAGTTATTTTGCCTAAAAACGAATTATTAGTTGTTTAATTTCAAGTAATGTATGTCTTTTTGAGTGATACAATAATAATGTTTTTAACTCTTTTTACTTTAAAAGAAAAAATATAGTTGATTGATACTGTAGACAGTAAGCGTATTCATGGGAAAGAAGATATAAGCATATAAATTGGATGGATTTATCTGATTTTAAAAATAGAAAATGTAAAATGTTCGTAAAATGGTTTTGGAGGACTTTTCATATCTCTATCGAATATAATTAGGTGAATGGTTATTCATTTGAAAAGGGGTGTAAAAATGACATATCAAACAATTTTATTTGAAAAAGAGGAACGTGTTGCAACGATTTCATTCAATCGACCACAAGCGATGAATGCTTTAGATTTAGTTATGATGGAGGAACTGGGGCAAGTATTTGAGGAACTTCATAAAGATAAAGAAATTCAAATTGTTATTTTAAAAGGGGAAGGAAGAGCATTTTCATCTGGTGGGGATATTAAAGGCATGCTTACTGGTGGATTGGATATTGAAAAAGCAATGGTTTTAGTATCAAATTATATCCGTTCACTTTATACGTTGCCGATGATTACGATTGCACAAGTTCATGGAGCAGCAGCGGGCTTAGGGTTAAGTACGGCATTAGCTTGTGATTTTGTTATTGCAGAAGAGACCTCAAAAATTGCCATGAACTTTATTGGAATTGGGCTTGTACCTGATGGTGGTGGTCATTTCTTTATGCAAGAGAGATTAGGTGCAGTGAAAGCGAAACAAGCGATTTGGAAAGGTGAAGTAATGCCTGGAACAAAAGCACAAAAAATTGGTTTAGTCGATGAACTGGTTGCAGAAGGATTGCTTGATGAAGAGGTAGAGAAATTTAAGCAAGCACTTCTAAATTCACCAATTGCTGCAATGATTGCTACAAAGGAAATTATAAATGGCTCAAAAATAAATGAACTAAATGATGCCCTTAAACAAGAAACAAAAACACAGCCGATGATGCGGAAAACAACAGATCATTTAGAAGGAATTCAAGCCTTTGTAGAAAAACGTCAGCCTAAATTTACAGGGAAATAATAAAATTGTATAGAGGTAAACGTAATTCGTTTATTTTTTTAGATATACAAAAAAGACTGAACCTTAAAATGGTTGAGTCTTTTTGTTTGGACGTTTTTGAACAGGCTCTTACTTTACAGATGTATTTATGAATGGAATAAAATTAATTTTCCTTGTGCATTTACAAGACGATGTGTTGCTTCTTCTAACTCCAGTTCTTCGACTTTGTTTTTACCTTCACTTTTTGCATCGGTATCATTTTCAAAATTCCAGTCTTCATCTTTAATAACCTCACCCGTTGGTTTAAATGCGGTAAATCTGTAGAGTGCCATTAAAAATCCCCCTTTTAAAGTAACAATGAATCTCCATTCATTATAATATAGAAGCACTAGTATTTCATAGAAATAACTGTTTGCATTTGGATAAATATGTTAAAATAAGAACAAATATTCGTAAGAGGAGAGACGTTATGGCCATACGATTTTTTCATACAGCAGATTTGCATTTAGAAAGCCCTTTTAAAGGGAGTTATCAAATGCCCAAATACATTTCAGACGAGTTACGCCAAAGCACATTTCAAGCCTTTACAGTGCTTATTCAGCATGCAATTGAGCAAAGACCAGACTTTATACTGATTGTTGGGGATGTCTACGATGGCGAAAACCGCTCACTATCTGCTCAATACAATTTTCAGCAACAATTAGAACGTTTAAATAAAGCTGAAATTCCTGTCATTATAAGCTATGGGAATCATGATCACTTGAGTGGGAGCTGGACGAGGTTGCAGCTACCAAGTAATGTCTATGAATTTTCAAAAGACGTGACGGCACATCGATTGATTATTAGGGGCCAAGAAGTAGTTATTCATGGCTTCAGCTATGAGCAAAGACATATTGAAAAACCAATGATTGAGGATTACCCAGGCAAACAGGATAGTGCCATTCATATTGGGATGCTACATGGAAGTGTAGATACAGATACAGAACATGCTGTGTATGCCCCGTTTACGATTCCACAGCTCATCGAAAAAAACTATGACTATTGGGCTTTAGGGCATATTCATAAACGCCAGCTATTGAATCAAGAACCGCCTATTATTTATCCAGGGAATATCCAAGGACGTCACCGAAAAGAACGTGATGCTAAAGGATTTTATGACGTACAAATACAAGCAGATGAAGTGAGCTATTCATTTGTAGAAACAACCCAGATTCGCTATATGGAGTATAAAATAGATTGCCATGAAGTAGAGCATGCGGTAGATTTACTACAATTAGTTGAACATGCGTGTGAAAACCTACGTCGAAAATACGGTGCGATTATGTTGGAGTTAAAACTTGAGCGGATTTCACAGGATTTTGCAAAGGTATATCTTGAAGCAGGTGAAGAAGAGTGGCTACAAACTATACGAGAACAACAAGCAGAGCAACAGCCTTTTATTTGGCTACATAGTATGGAAGCCGAGTTACCACAGCAAAATTTTGAGGAAAGTGAATTAACAAAGCAACTTTTTGAAAAGATAGCAGACTATACACCGCAAAAGTTAGCTGAGATAACCGCTGATTTATTGAACCAGCCGAAGTTCGCTAAGCATATGGAGCGTTTTTCTGATAGTGAATGGCAGCAACTTCAGCAAGAAGCCACAACGAATTTAAAACAATATTTATTGCTGGAGGGAAATAACTAAATGCGTATTACGAAATTACATATGTATGGATTTGGCCAGCATAGCGATGAGGTAATTGAATTGAATCGTCAATTCACATTACTATATGGTCTGAATGAAGCAGGAAAGACTACGATTTATGAATTCATTTTACAAATTCTATTTGGATTTCCTCAAAAAAATCATTTAATTAAAAGTTATGAGCCTAAACGTGGTGGTACATTTGGAGGGAAATTAATAATTGAGGATGAACAATACGGTCACTGTGTGGTTGAACGATTAGCAGGGAAGGCGAAGGGGATTGTAAAGGTTCAACTTGAAAATGGAGAGGTTGGAGATGAAAGTTTACTAGCGCAATTATTAAGAGGCTATAGTCGAGCGGATATGGAAGCAATTTTTGCATTCTCAATGCATGAGTTGCAGCATTTAGACAAAATGACACAGGATGAATTAAACCGAACACTTTTAGCATCTGGGACAACTGGGATTGAACAGGTGACGAAGCTTGAAAAACAATTGAATAAAGAATCACAGGCTTTATTTAAAAAATCAGGGCAAAACCCACTTATTAATCGTCAAGTGAAGGAAATTCAACAAGCTGACCAAGAATTAAAAGAAGAGCGTCAGCGTATCGAACAATATAAGCCAAAGCATGACCAACAGCTTGAATTGAAAAACCAACTCCAATTTCTTGAAAATGAGCAAGCAAAATTGAATAAGCAAATTCAAGAGGCTCAATTATATTTGCAATATGAACCATTAGTTCTTCAAAAGCATCAGGCGGAGGAAGCGCTTGAACCACTTATTGAGAGTAGATTTCCGACAAATGGCATCCAGCGATTTGAGCAAAATGAAGCTCGAATGCAGCAAATACAACAAGAATTAATACTTCTTGAGCGACGTTCTCAAGAATTAAAACGTGAATTACATGAAGTGGCAGATGAACAACAACTTCAAAAAATGCATACATGGTTGCGTAATGATGAACAGTGGCGTCAATGGAGAATGCAAAGAGATCAATTACTTTCACAACTGCAAAAGTTAGAAACACAAATAGAAATGAAAAAACAACTTCTCGGTATAGATCGAGCCGTGCTAAAAGTAGATAGTTCATTAGCAAATGAAGTGAAGTTTACAAAGCAATTGGCAGAATTGGATGAAATAAAACAGCAACTGAATTATTATAAGCAAGCCATCCAAGAGAGTGAAAATGAGCTGCAAAATCTTGAAAGAGCAGAGCAGCAGCATGCACAGCGCAGAAAAAATAAATCTACGAAGCCACAGCAACTGAAAAATCCTGGTTTAATTAGCGCATGTATTTTAATTGTATCGCTTATTTGTGCTATTATTTTTCAACAATGGGGAATACTGCTCGGAGGGATAGTTGTTTCAGCTATTGTTTATTTCATCTCAAGAGATAAAAAGGCAACGGACTTAGCGACGTCTAATTTGCCACAATTAAAAAAGAAAATTGCTGATTTTCAGCATAGCTATGAAAAGGTTAGTCAGAAGCAGCAACAGCTAAATAATCAATTACAAGCTTATTTTCAAAAAGTAGGTTTAAATGGCGTAGTGGATTCGGAAATCTATCGTACATTATTTCAAAATCTCCGTACCTTACAAGAACAGACAATCGAGCAGCAACAGCTAGATGCTCAATTGGATTTAGTTCAACAGCAAATAACTGCACATTATGAAACAGGCTGTCAGCTTCTAAATGAAAAAGTGCCAGAAGCCGAGTTATCATCGGTCGTTCAGCAAACGATTCAAAAACAGGAATTAGAGTTAAAAGCACTAAGCTATACACAGCAACAGCTAAAAGAAGTGGAGCAACAGCTTGTCAGCATCAGTCAACAGCTAGAGCATTTACAACAGCAGCAACAAGAACTCTTTACATTTGCAAATGTGGCAGATGATGAGGGCTATTACAAAGCGGCTCAGTATGTTGAAACAAAACAACAGCTGCAGCAACAGGTTGAACAACTGGAGCAACAGTTAAGTGCAATCCCAACTATCAAACCGTACACAATCAGTCAATTAGATGAATTACAGGCACAATACGAATGGAATAAACAACAGTATGCTGAAACGCTTAAACAGCATGCAACGCTTTCTGCAGAGGTGCAGCATCTTGTGAAGGACGAACATTACAGTGTGCAACTGCAACATCAGGAGGAGCGTAAAGGCGAATTACAAGATAATATGAAGAAATGGGTACGCATAAAAATAATTGAACAAGCCATTCAAGACATATTAGAAGAAATGAAAGAACGTAAATTGCCAAATGTATTAGAAAATGCATCTGATTTCTTTGCCTATTTAACAGCAGATCGCTATAAAAAATTAATTTTTGTAGATACAAATTTTGTTGCAGTCAATAAGGAAGACGATCATTATACAATTAGTGAGCTATCCCAAGCCACAAAGGAACAGGCTTACTTAGCACTACGCTTTGCATTAGCTAAAGAAAAATTTCAAACAGCACCGTTTCCATTGTTAATGGATGACCCTTTTGTTCATTTTGATACTTTACGAACTGCCAAAGTGGTACAATTATTGAGGAAGCTACAAAGTGATCATCAAATTCTATTTTTCACCTGTCAGGAAAGAATGAAGACTGATTTCAATGAGCAAAATATAATAGAAGTGCGCGCACTTCAAACGAAAGGAGATTGACCTCCAAATGGAAGGAATTGCAACATTAAAGGTTGGAGAACCAGTCGAACAATATTTATTAATCAAACAGTCAACTAAAGGCGTTACAACAATGGGCAAGCCATTTATGACGTTGATTTTACAAGATAAGAGCGGTAGTATTGAGGCGAAATTATGGGATGCAGGTGAAGAGCAGTTACTAATGTACCCCGCAGGAGCCATCGTATTTATTGGTGGAGAAATTCAAGATTATCGTGGGAAAATGCAATTACGCATTAAACAAATTCGCACAGTACGTCCAGAAGAACCTATTCAAGTTTCTGATTTAGTACAATCATCTGAAACACCAAAAGAACAATTATTTGAAGAATTACAAACGTATTTATTCGATATTACAAACCCAGACATTAATCGAATAACACGTCATTTAGTGAAAAAACACGAACAAGCATTTATCACGTTCCCAGCAGCAACTAAAAATCACCATGAATATGCTTCAGGATTAATTGATCACGTAACATCAATGCTCCGTTTGGGTAAATCAATTGCCACTTTGTACCCTACACTAAATAGTGATTTACTTTATGCTGGTATTATTTTACATGATATTGGGAAAGTTATTGAATTATCAGGTCCCGTTTCAACAAGCTATACTGTTAAAGGAAATTTACTAGGTCACATTTCGATTATGGTATCTGAAATCGAATTAGCAGCACAGGAGCTTGAAATAGACAGTGAAGAAGTCATGCTATTACAACATATGGTTTTATCGCATCACGGGAAAGAAGAATGGGGAAGCCCTAAAAAACCAATGATTCAAGAAGCGGAAATCTTACACTATATTGATAATATTGATGCGAAAATGAACACATTAAAACGCGCATTATCTAAAACAGAACCAGGCGAATTCACTGAACGCCTATTCGCATTAGACAACCGCGCATTCTACAAACCAACAATTAAATAAAGAAAAGAAAAATCGACTCTTTCACATACGTGCGTACTGGAAGCGCCGAGTTGAAAGTAAATGCACCACCATTTTCAATCGAGGCGCTGAAGTATCGCAAAGTGTGTAGTCGATTTTTTTAGACATCAAAGCAAAATATAAAAACGCTCGTTACACGCCTGGCGGCAGGACGCCGATTGGATAAGCCAAGCGATAGGACGTCGCGTAATAGGCTTATCTAACTTAAAGAAAAGTATGAAATCATAAAAAAATCCCGCATTGCATGAAACACGCAATGCGGGATTTTTTATACCCATATAAGAAATGAAAAGGGAATTAGCCCATTCAAATTTTATTTATCTTCGCCTGTGAAGCTAGCAAGTGCATCTTTTAAATCATCATCTTTGATTTTGATGTCAGCAGCTTTCATAAGTTTAGAAATTTTAGCTTGAAGTTTAGTTGAGTTTGGATCATCAGCTTTAGCTTTCTTAACAGCTAAATCGTATTTGATTGACTCTTTTTCATCTTCAAAAGATTTCTTAACTTCTTTAGAACGAGTATCTTCTAATTTAATAATATGGTAGCCATAACTAGATTTAACGGGAGCAGAAATTTCACCTTTTTTCATTTCATAAACAGCGTCAGTGAATTCTTGAACCATATCATCTGGACCGAACCAACCAAGTTCTCCACCTTTTTCTGCAGAAGCAGTATCAGTTGAGTTCTTTTTAGCTAAAGAAGCGAATTTTTTAGGATCTTCTTTAAGTTGTTTTTCGATTTTTTTAGCAGCAGCTTCATCTGCAACTAAAATATGACTAGCTTTTACTTCAGTTTTTGTGCGTTCATAATATTTCTTAGCATCTGCATCTGAGATTTTCACGCCATCAACTTGAGCTTTCTCTTGTAAAAGGTTTAACTTCATATAACGTTTGAACGTATCATCACTCATACCTTGAGAAGAAAGGTATGTTGCGAAATCTTGTCCTTGAGCTTCAATTTGAGCTTTTTGTTCGTCATATTTAGCTGAAACTTCTTTTTTAGAGACAGTGTACTTATCTTCAAGTACTTTCTCAATCATCATAAGTTGAAGTGCAGAATCACCTGCAGTAGCTTTTAATTCTTTATATAATTCGTCTTGCGTAATATCGCCCACTTTAGAAGTAACAACTTTTTCGTCACCAGAATTACCACAAGCTGCAAGTGCCAATACTGAAGCTGCTAACGTAAGTGAAAGTACAGTTTTTTTCATTTTTAAATTCTCTCCCAACTGAATCTATAAATCTAAGTATTGTGTATATTTCATTTGTAACTATACCATAGAACGAACAAAAAATAAAAAGGTTGCATGGAAATAGTAATGGAAAGCTGTATTTTTTTTGAAATAAAATGTGTGATTAATTGAGAAATAGAAAAAAACCGCCTTTTTAGTAATAGGCAGTTTTTTTGTAAATAATATTTTTAGTTTCACATGATTCATGTGGAAATCTTGCCACAGCTACGCGGATAGAAATAAGGTTAGATTGAATAAAGCGTTTTTACGTAAAGTGATACTAATAAAATAGTAATTAGTACATTAATTGTACGAAAAATCTTCGGTTGTTTCTCTTCTGGAATTTCCTTGCGTGTGCATAGAGCATATGTCATGCGATTTATTTGGAATAAATAAAATACCGCGAATAGGATGACTACTGCAATAATCAAGTCTGTTCCTCCTTCCTATCATTCACTCTAGCATATCAAATGAGCCCTTATGCTGACAAGTCTGTGCGAGTTTTTGTATGAGGAATTAAAATTTCAAAACCTTTATCAGTTTCTTCAATCAAAGCTTTTTTAGGTGTTTTTACTAAATGGCGTACATAAAGTAAATCAATTAAACATAAGCCACTGTGGTAAGAAAGCAGTATGGCAAAGTAATGTCTAAAACTAGGGAATAGCATAGCACCAATAATAAGCAAACTATTGATCACAATAAAAGGTATAACTAACGATACGATATAACGGGATTTCATGATAGGCTCATGAATTTTCATATTTAAAGTTGGAATAAATCCAAATTGTTTTACAATCGAAAAGCGTAATCTTTGTCTATGTCTTGCAATTGGGATGAAATGTAGCAGCTTATGCAGCGGATACGTCAACACGAGTGCAAAAACAAATAATGGGAATAATCTATCTGAAATAGGACCATGACGGAATACGTTGATTGAAATGTAAAAACAAGAAAATACGGCAAAAACAAAAATCATTGAGAATAAAAAAATACGTTCATGACCATATTTTTTTTGTACATTAATCGTTTTCCAGCAATGCAAAGCGAGCATCTCCAATCATTCATAATAAAATCAATCGATACATAACATAAGTCTTTTTAATAATAAAAGCAAGGGGTTCGACCAATGATTTTTTATAAGGTTGCTTTCAAATGAAAAAAAGACGATTCTCTACATGTGTGCCTATCCTAAAAATGAGCATTATAAAAGAGGACAAATCGCTTTAAATCACGATTTGTCCTCTTTTTCCGAATTCAAAAGGAAGTAGCGTGTATACGAACTTCTTTTAAATTGGATAGAATGAAGAATTAAAGTTGTTTTTCCATGTTAGAGAATGATTTTTCAAAAATATCCATAAAATCATCTCCATAAATATTACGGATAACGGCTAGTAATTCTAGATACTGTGGAAATTTACCATACATTTCTCGAAGGGGAAGAGAGCCATCGACCACCGTGTGATTAGTTTTATCATAGTTGTCATTAAGGTCCTTTAATAGTTCTTGACCTTTTTCAGTAATCTCCACGTATGTATTACGTTTGTCATCATTACGTTTAGAGAAAGACAGTAATCCACGTTCTTCTAAATTTTTCGAAAAGTTAAAAGCTGTTGAAACATGCATTACACCAAATTTAGCAATATCTGAAATAGAAGCGCCCTCTAAATTTGTAGCAATGCAAAGTACGTGATGCTCATTGATGTTTAAGTCATATGGTTTAATCCAGGCCTGCCAGTCTTTTTCAACGGCTTTCCAAAGCGCTTTGGATAAATGGGCAATTCGCTGTGAATAAATCATGGCTTCTTTCACCGAATATAAATCTTCAGACATGCTACCACCACTTTCGCATTTTTTTTCATTATATCATTATTTCCCAAAAATATACAATGACAAATAAATGAAATGAATGAATTTTTAAAATTTTTATACTGCTATGCTACAAAACTAAATAATTTAAGGTTATTTACTTTTTTGTAATGTTTCGATTTCAGTTGTAATATCAGTTGCGATTTGTTGTAAACCAGCTACATGCTCTTGGATTTTTTCTTGATTTGAAGCAGTTTGTTGTTGGAAATCTTCTACAGATTCTTTTAAATCCTCTACTACACTAGGAACAGTTTCCTTGATTTCAGATTTAATCGTGTCAATTGAATCTTTGATTGTTTGGAAACGTTGTTGAAATTCATTTTTAACATCGAGGCTAGTATCTTTACGCTCTTTTATAGACAAGCGAAGTTCATTACCTGATTGAGGGGTTGTGAATAATACAGTTGCAGCTCCAGCGACAATTCCAGTACCAAGTCCAAATAATAATTTTTTTACGTTCATTAGGGTTGAACTCCTTCCTATAATTTAATATTTCCTTTTTTTATTATAATAAAACATGATGTGAGAAAAATAAAAGACCTGCCTTTAAAGGAGGTCTTTTATTTTCTATGCATGTGACAATGAAGTGTCAAACTTCGAACGTTTCACGAGTGTCATAATAATTGGGAAGATTATGACGAACGCTACGATATTGATTGCAACAGCAGGCAATACGACCGTTGAGAATAAAAAGGCAAACGGAATTTTTGCTCCTACTAAAAGGATCGCTGTGCTTAAAAATACACTACCAGAAATAATTGTCCCAATACCTACTACGATTGCAGCAGGAATAATTTTAGTCGCATGAGATTTTAATAATTTAATAATAATTAATACAACGAAAGCTGTAATAAATTTATCAATGATATTTGGAACAAATCCACCAGGGAATGTTGAAAATAATCCTGATAAAATCCCTGTAGTTACTGCTAGTAAGAATACATCACGTGAATTCGGGAATAATAAAATACCGATAAACATCATGGTAAGCATGAAATCGGGTTTCATCCCCCCATTAATTCCTGGGATGACTAAATACAATGCAGCACCCACTGCGACAAGTAGTGCCATCAATACTAAGTTTTTTGTTTTCATTTTCTCATCTCTCCTAAGCTCAACTGTTTTTTGCTTCCTAACGTCTCCTCATGAGCGTTAGCGAAACTTATCGTAATTTTAGCCTTTCAACCTATTTAAAGCAAGGCTATTTACTCAATATTCGTTAAATTTTCAGATTATTTATTTAAATTTGCAATAATTTTCGCAGATAGTTCATCAAGAACTTCTGAGGTGAACTCAGATTCTTTTGTATTCCAAATTGGACGATAGCCATCATTCTCATCGTAACGAGGAATGAAGTGTAAATGGAAATGAAATACACTTTGATTTGCAACTGCGCCGTTATTGTTTAATAAATTCATCCCAGCTGGTTCGAAAGCGTCTTTAATGGCATTTGCAATTTGAGGAGCTACTGAAAATAGTTTTGCAGCTGTTTCTGAAGACATGTCAAATACATTCGCAACATGTTCCTTTGGTACTAATAAAGTATGTCCTTTTGAAAGCGGACTAACATCCATAAAGGCGAAAACAAATTCGTCCTCATATACTTTTTTACTAGGAATTGTACCGTCGATAATTTTACAGAATAAGCAATCAGCCATTCTATTTCACACACCTTTCGTAGTTTTGCTATTATTTTACAATATGATAACTGTTATAAAATCGCATATTTGTTAAACTATATATATTAATAAGTAGCAGTAGGATAGTTCAGACGCATGGTCTGAGAATGGAGTGAGGATAATGTCAGTATTAGAATTAACCGGCGTTACAGGTGGATATACGAGAAAGCCTGTAATCCATGACTTGAACTTTAAATTAGAGGCAGGCGAATTAGTTGGTTTAGTTGGTTTAAATGGTGCAGGTAAAAGTACAGCCATTAAACATATAATTGGCATGATGCAACCTCAAAAGGGTGAAATCAAAATTAATGGAAAAACAATGAAAGAAAATATGGATAGCTATCGTTCTTCTTTTTCATATATTCCAGAAACACCTGTTTTATATGATGAACTAACATTGAAGGAACATCTTGAGCTGACTGCAATGGCATATGGTATTGAGTTACCAGAGATGCGTCGTCGTACAGCGCCATTACTAAAAGAGTTTCGTATGGAAAAACGCCTAAATTGGTTCCCAGCTCATTTTTCAAAAGGGATGCGCCAAAAGGTTATGATTATGTGTGCATTCTTAGTGGAGCCTTCACTTTATATAATTGATGAACCATTTCTAGGGTTAGATCCATTAGCCATTTCGTTATTACTACAACAAATGGATGAAAAGAAACATGAAGGGGCAGCTATTTTAATGTCCACGCATGTTTTAGCAACTGCTGAAAAACATTGCGATAAAATATTACTTCTTCATAACGGACATGTACGTGCATTTGGTACGATGGATGATTTACGCCAATCTTTCAGTATGCCTGATGCGACTTTAGATGATTTATATATTGCTATGACAAAGGAAAATGATTATGAATAATTTGAGTGATGTTTGGCGTAGAAGGTTTAATCACTATGTGAATGAAATTCAAAAATATATGCGTTATATTTTCACTGGGCATATGGGGTTAGTTATCGTATTCCTTCTTGGAGCAGGAGGTTATAAATATAGTAATTGGTTAAAAGTAGCTTCTCATGATTTTCCGACTATTTGGGTTGCTTCAATTGTGATGGGGGTTGTGCTAGCACTTAGTAAGCCAACAACTTTAATTAAAAAACCAGATGAAGTGTATTTATTACCACTTGAATCAAAAATGAATATTTATTTCAATAAGGCTTTGAATTTAACATTAATGGTACAAACACCTATTGCAGTTGTTCTTTACTTTGTCATGTGGCCGATGTTGCGTCAAATCGGGGAAATACCTGTTAGTGGCCTAGCAATTGGCTTTGCTTTTACGATTCTTTTGAAATGGTGGAATATTCATGTAGAGTTCATGTTCCGTTGGGCAATGGATGGACGTTTCGTTTGGATTGATCGTATTATGCGTATGATATTATCAGGGACATTCATGTTTTGTCTATTGAATCACCAAAGCATGTTGGCACTTATCGTATTGGTACTATTAGCAATTTATCCAGTATTGTGCAAAAAACAAACGTTGGAGAAACCTTTCCCGTACGAACCTTTTGTAAAATTAGAAGAAAATCGTATGATGGGCATCTATCGTTTTGCTAATTATTTCACAGATGTTCCTGCAGTAAGTGGCAGTATTAAACGTCGTCGCTATCTAGACTTTATTTTAAACATCGTACCAAAAACGAAGAAAACGACCTTTGATTACTATTTACTACGTAGCTTTATTCGTACCGATGATAATTTTTATTTGTGGGTCCGTTTAACAGCGATTTCAGCATTGGTTGCAGCTTTCGCTGATATGCCAATTGTTATTGGAATAGTTGTGATGGCACTTGCGTTTGCAACAGCCATTCAATTAAAACAAGCATTGGGCAAACCAGTGGACTTCACGATGAGTATGCTTTATCCACTAAAAGAGGGTGAACGTGAAAAATCAGCGATAAAAATTGCACGCTACACATTAATTTTACAAGCAGTGATTGTTATTTTAGCTGGTATTGGTACACCTTACTTTTATGTTCAAGGAATTCTAATTTTAATTGTCGGCGAAGTGACATTGCGCCTTTCAAAATAAGTAAAAGCTGTGGAGCAAATCGTCTCCACAGCTTTTTTCTATAGAATTTGGTAGTCTTAAATACACAAAGAGAAAGAGGGTTAGCTAAATATGAAAAATGTGAAATTATCTGTATTGGACTTAGTAGCTGTTGGCGAAGGAATGACAGCTGGCGAAGCCATTCATAATAGTGTGGAATTAGCTCAAAAAGCTGAGGAGCTGGGCTATGAACGTTATTGGTTTGCAGAACATCATAATAGTGCAAGTATTGCTAGTTCAGCTACTTCATTATTGATTGGTAAAATTGCTGAAAATACAAAAACAATTCGTGTCGGTTCAGGTGGAATTATGCTACCAAACCATAAGCCTTTAATTATTGCAGAACAATTTGGTACATTGGAAACAATGTACCCAGACCGTATTGATTTAGGACTTGGGCGCGCACCAGGAACGGATTATGCGACAGCACAAGCGTTGGGAAGAAACCCATATAGTGCACCGAACGCTTTCCCAGATGATATTGATGAATTATTAATGTATCTAGGAGACAACAAAGGCGCTCAAATTCATGCATACCCAGGTGAAAATACGAATATTCCTGTCTACATACTTGGTTCAAGTTTGTACAGTGCAGAGCTAGCAGCTAAGTTGGGACTTCCATATGCATTTGCAAGTCATTTTGCACCAAATTATTTAGAGCAAGCATTCCAAATCTATCGTAAAAACTTTATGCCTTCTGACTATTTGGCCGAGCCTTATACGATTGCCTGTGTAAATGGTATGGCAGCAAATACAACGGAAGAAGCGCAAAAAATGGTCACAAGCCTATACCAATATTTCTTAGGTATTGTAGGTGGTGCACCGAAGAAACTCCAACCACCAGTTGATTCTATGAAGGAAATTTGGACGATGGATCAACGCAGCACTGTTTTAGCTTCACTACGCTATACATTTATCGGAGATGAAGAAAAAGTAAAAGCCCAATTAGAAGCATTCATTCATATGACGGAAGCGGATGAAATCATGTTTACTTCACATATTTATGATGCCGAGCAACGTCAACGCTCATATAAAATTTTGATGTCTGCAATGAAATCTTTGCAACAGTAAACCAGTGGCAAAGTAAGACTAGTGAAAAAATAAAGAGATAATCTACTCAATTGTCTTCATATGAAAAGGTGGAAATCGCATAATCACGATTTCAACCTTTTGTTTTGTCGTTTAGAGAGCGATAAAAGAATGTTGAAATAGCCTCATCACATGACGTTTAAATATGGAAGTCATTAGCTACGACACTTTCACTAGCAAAGTTGGTAGCTAATGTAGCTAATGTTTTGCCAGCAATAACCATCGCTTTTTCATCAAAATTAAATTTCGGATGATGATGAGGGTAAGCTGGACCATCCGTTGGTTTTGCACCAGTAAAAAAGAATGAGCCTGGTTTTTCATTTAAATAGTAGGAGAAATCTTCACCAACCATATTTGCTTCCATTACTTGCACACTAGAAACACCCGGAATAGTCGAAGCAGTCGTTAAAACCTGCTTCGCCATTTCAGGATGATTAATAACAGGTGGGTGTCCGCGCGTGTATTCAAAGTCAAAGCTTGCACCTGCAGCATCACAGAGGCCCTTAATAATTCTCTCCATCTCAAAAACAATGTTTTCGCGTACTTCTGTGCTGAATGTACGAACCGTACCAGTTATTTCAGCAGTCCCAGCGATAATATTGAAGGCATCACCTGAATGGAATGAACCAACTGTTAGTACAGCAGGACTTGTTGGATTAATTCGGCGTGCGACAATCTGTTGTAAGGTAGAAACGATTTGCGCAGTAAGTGCAATGGCATCGATAGTTGTATGTGGCATAGCACCGTGTCCACCCGCTCCAGTAACTTTTAAAACAAAACGATCAGCGCCAGCCATCATTGGCCCTGGGCAGGTTTGGACAGATCCACTTTCAAATTGAGACCATAAATGAGTACCAAATACGGCATCAACACCTTCAAGACAACCAGCAGCAACCATCGCTTTTGCCCCACCGGGTGTAATTTCCTCAGCATGTTGGTGAAGCATAATATAAGTACCGGCCAGTTGCTCGCGATTTTCAAAAAGAGTTTTTGCGACTATTAATAAAGTAGCTGTATGCCCATCATGCCCACATGCATGACTCACATTTGGAACGGTTGATTGGTACGAGACACCCGTTTCTTCTTGGATAGGCAATGCATCAAAATCTGCACGAAGCGCAACTGTACGACCAGGAAGTGCACCTTCAATACGAGCAACAATACCGTTACCACCAACATTCCTTTCATACGGAATACCTAAACGGTCATAATAGGCACAAATATAATTGGCTGTCTCAAATTCTTCATAAGAAAGCTCGGGGTGCATATGTAAGAAGCGTCTAATTTCCTGCATTTCAGTAAAACGCTGTTCAATTAAAGTTTGAATGTTTTGAATTTTCATTTGATAGCAACCTTTCATGTTGAATAAACTGCCGACACGAAACCATTCAAGTGAAGGGTTTACGTATAGGCAGTTTATTGATTTATTAATTATAGGTGGTCGTCTTCTTCAATTTCTTCTTCTACAGGTGCAGTGCTATACATTTTTGTATAAGGTGCAACGGCAGAAATTGTTGTGTGACGATCAATTGGTGCGTGTTCATCCATGAAGTCAAAATCTGTTTTGTAGCTAGCTGACATTTTCCATGCTTCATATGAATTAGCACCTGTCCATTGTTGGATAATAGCAAAAACAGAAGACTTAGTTGGTTTTAATAACTTGTAAGCGATAAAACCTGGTTCATTGATAAACTGGAAATTTTTTGCCTGCATACGCCCTTCAAAAGAAGTTAGACTATCCACGAAGATATCAATATACGTAATGGTGTAAAAACCGTTTGGCTCAAATTCGTTTAATGATTTGACTACTTCGAATGATTGCGGTGTAGCAAACTTAGTTTTACCCTCTGTGACATGCATAAGTAATGATTGCTGTCCGCCATAAAGTACAGTCATCGTTTCTTTTTTATATTTCTTTTGTAGGATTTCCATAAAATCTGAAGTACCTGTTGCTAAGTAAACATACATTTTATACGCCTCCTTAAGGTTATTTAATAGTAGAAAATTTGTTAAAATAAGTAGAACAAATAGTTGAGAGTAGAACTACTCATTAATTGGTTTCTATTAAGTATAGTCGTTTAAAGAATAACTTGCATTAATGAACTAAAAAAAGATTAACGTCAATTCATTTTTGAAGATTCCTATTTACACGATGTCCTTGTTGTCAAAAATCGGACAAGAATTGTGGATTTTTTTCTAGAAATAGGCTTATAAACTATACTTTATTTCGTTAAAAGTCTATAGTAAAAATGGATATGACTGTATACACAGTGTGGTATAGAGCCTATAAGGCATACTACAAACAACAGAAGATGATGCATTGATGGAAGGTAGGTAAATCAATTGACGAAATTTAATGATTCGCTTTTACGCGCGGCAAAAGGTGAGCGCACGGAACATACGCCATTATGGTTTATGAGACAGGCAGGTCGCTCACAGCCCGAATATCGTAAAATCAAAGAGAAATATTCTCTTGAAGAAATTACGCACCAACCAGAGCTTTGTGCGTATGTAACAAAGTTACCTGTAGATAACTATGGTGTGGATGCAGCAATTTTATATAAAGATATCGTAACACCGCTACCAGGTATGGGCGTGGATGTGAAAATAAAAGCTGGCGTTGGTCCAGTGATTTCAAACCCAATTCGTTCAATCAAAGATGTAGAAGCATTACGTGAATTTAATCCACAAGAACATGTGCCGTTTGTGCTTGATACAATTAAGTTATTAACTACAGAACAGCTTGATGTACCACTAATTGGTTTTGCAGGTGCTCCATTTACACTTGCTAGTTATATGATTGAGGGGGGCCCTTCAAAAAATTACGCAAAAACAAAATCATTTATGGTTTCAGAGCCACAAGCTTGGTTCTTATTAATGGATAAATTAGCGGATATGATTATCCTTGATTTAAAAGCGCAAATTAAAGCTGGCGCAAAAGCCTTCCAAATTTTTGATTCATGGGTTGGCGCATTAAGCCACGAAGATTACCAAATCTTTATTAAACCTGTGATGACACGTATTTTCTCAGAATTAAAAGGAGAAAATGTGCCATCTATTATTTTTGGTGTAGGTGCAAGTCATTTAGTAATGGATTGGCATGAATTACCTGTAGATGTTGTCGGTTTAGATTGGCGTTTACCAATTAAACAAGCGCGTCAACTAGGCGTTACTAAACCTGTTCAAGGGAATTTAGATCCAACTTTACTATTGGCAGATTGGACAGTTATTGAAGCAAGAACGAAGGATATTATCGACCAAGGACTAGAGATTCCAGGTCATATTTTCAATTTAGGACATGGTGTTTTCCCTTCAGTAGATCCAGATGTACTGAAGCGTTTGACAGCATTTGTTCATGAGTATAGTGCTATGAAAATCGGTAGCCGTTCTTAAAAATACGTAGAGGTGAGAATCATGAAAAAACAAATTGGATTACTAGTGATGGCATATGGCACACCACAATCAGAAGCAGATTTAATTCCTTATTACACACATATTCGTCACGGACATCGTCCAACAGACGAACAAATTGAAGATTTACGTGGTCGCTATCAATCAATTGGAGGTATTTCGCCACTTGCGAAAACAACAGTTGAACAAGGTGAAGCGCTTGAAGCTCGCTTAAATGAAATTCAAGATGAAGTTGAATATAAACTCTATATTGGTTTAAAACATATTGCTCCATTTATCGAAGATGCTGTTGAAAATATGGTCAATGACGGTATTGAAGAAGCAGTATCTATTGTTTTAGCGCCGCATTTCTCTTCATTCTCAACAAAGGCATATCATACACGTGCGATTGAAAAAGCGCAGCAATTAGGCAGTGATATGAAAATTCATACAGTGGATAGTTGGTATAAAGAAGAAAAATACCTGCAATACTGGACTGAAAAAATTAATGATGCTTTTGCAGATATGTCTGAAGAAGAACGTGAAACAGCTTGCTTAATCGTCTGTGCACATTCTCTACCAGAGAAAATTATTGCGATGGGCGACCCATACCGCGATCAATTATTTGAAACAAAAGATCTTTTACAACAGCGTACAGGTGTGAAAAATGTTGAATTTGGTTGGCAGTCTGCTGGTCAAACGAAAGATCCATGGTTAGCACCAGATGTTCAAGACCTAACACGTGATTTATATAATGAAAAAGGCTACCGTTCATTTGTTTACACACCAGTTGGTTTCGTAGCAGAGCATTTAGAAGTACTTTACGATAATGATTATGAATGTAAAACAGTATGTGATGAATTAGGTGCAAACTACCGCCGACCTAAAATGCCAAATGCCAATCCTTTATTTATTGATGGATTAGCAGATGTAGTAACAAGAGCCTTAACGAATAACTAATGTTGATATAGAAAGTGATGATTGATGTGATGAATGAAAAGCGCAGGGTTGCAATCATCGGAGGCGGAATTACAGGATTAACAGCAGCCTATTATTTACAGGAAAAAGTGCGAGAGCAACAATTACCAGTAGAAATAGTGCTTATAGAATCGACACACCGCTTAGGTGGTAAAATTCATACAGTATTAGAAGAGGGTTATCAAATCGAGAAAGGACCTGCTTCTTTTACCGATCATAGAGGAACCGTTGCAAAGTTAGCGGCTTCTCTTGGATTAACCGATAAATTAATAAATAGTATGAAAGACAAAAAATTCGTAGCAGTTAATGAAGAGTTGTATGCTGTTCCAGAAGGCGTACAATTTGGTATACCAACTAAGATGAAACCCTTTATGGCATCAGACTTGGTGTCATGGAGTGGTAAAGCACGAGCTACATTCGATTTTTTACGACCACAAAACAAACTTTCAAATGATCAATCACTCGGCAATTTATTGCGTAGTCGTTTGGGGAATGAAGTAGTAGAAAATATTACAGAGCCCTTACTTTCCGGAATATATAGTGGAGATATAGATCAGCTAAGTGTAGATGCTGTATTGCCTTTTTTAGCGCAATATAGCAACTCCACAAGTAGTTTGATAAATGGCGTAAAGGCCTATACACAAGCACCAGAGTTTTTGATTGATCATCAAACAAGCTTCTCGTTCATAGGGGGATTGAGTACCTTGATTGATGAATTAGAAAATCAACTAACAGATGTAAAGGTCAAAAAAAGCGAGCGTGTGTTGTCCATTAAACAATTAGCGAACAACCAACTAACGCTTTCACTCAATAATACGTCAACCATCAAGGCCGATGCCGTATTCATTGCCGCACCGCACACAGTAGCGCAGTCGTTGCTGGAGGACAAAAACATTTTTGTAGAGCTAAAAGATATGCCACTAAATACGATTGCTACTGTATCTTTAATGTTTGATGAAAAACAAATTTCCAAGAGTTTTAAAGGTACTGATGTAGTTATTTCTAGAAATAGCGATTTTTCAGTAACATCAGCGACTTTTATGAATCGTAAATGGGAAAATATTGCACCAAAAGGAAAAGAAATGATTAAAGCATATATCGGACGACTAGGTGACGAAGCAATTGTAGAACTTTCTGATAAGGAAATAGAGAAAGTGATTTTGCAGGATTTACATCGTTTGATAGGTATTACAGGTGCGCCAGAAAAAGTAATTGTTTCGCGTTTTAAAAATGCGATGCCACAATATACAATTGGGCATGCCGATCGTGTGCAAATTGTGAAAGAAAAATTGAAGAGTACGTATCCGATGGTTCGCGTAGGGGGAAATTCCTATGATGGGATAAGTCTACCAAAATGTATTTCACAGGCTACATCAAATATGGATAGTCTATTAAAAGAGCTATTTTAGAGGGAATTCTCTAAAATAGCTCTTTTATGTCTAAAAAGGTAAATTTAGGTATTTCATTGTTTTTTCACAAATATCCATTACAATTAAGTTGAAAAGGAGGCAGCGTATGAAAAAAATATATATTCTTTATTTTGTTGTCCTCTTCGTCGTATTAACAGCTTGTGGAGAAAAGAGTTACGATGGGATACCGAAGGAACAAAACTTCATTGCTTCAGTAAATATTTTGCAACCATCAGTTGATTTTTTTAATGATTCTGCTGAGCCACTTGCTTCTTGGCAATTAGAAGAAGCCTATACGGGTGCTACATTAGTAGGTGAGGATGCCATTTTACTTTATGGCAATCAACTTCAACATGCTGATTTATATCAATTAAGCTCTGGAAATCTCAAGAAAAAAATTAAGCTTAAAAAAGGAACAACAAATACTTATTACAATACGAAAACAAAACAATTTTATATAGCAAATGGTGAATATAATACTGTTACTTCTTATACGGAACAAGGAAAACAAGTAGAAGAAGTAAAAACGGGTCTTTATCCGATGGCAATGGCATCCGATACGAACTTTGTATACGTGATTAATTTTAAGGATACATTCATGTCCGTACTACACGCAGATAATTTGAAACTGGCGAAAAAAATTACAATTCCTAAATCTTCGCATGGGATTGATTTTATAGGAAATGAATTATGGATTGGTGGACATGGAGCTGGAGAAAAACCAAACTCTAAAGTACAGCGAATTAATCCTACAACTGGCGAACTAGTAGGTGAGATTGAATTACCTATTATGCCGATTGCATTTGCAAAATTAGGCGATGATGAATTTGTTCTTAGTCACGGTGAAAGTAAATTATATGAGTTAGATAATGAGCGACGAGTTATTTGGCAAAAAGAAATTGGCTCAAATCCTTTTGCTCTTACAAGTTTCCAGCAAGCCATAATTGTAGCTGGGTATGATGATAAAACGCTTTATTGGGTGGAAAATCATCAAGTGACGAAAAAAGTAAAAGTAGGAAAAGGTCCTTTTCAACTACTAGTGCGTGAGGTGAAATAAATGAATATTTTAATTGTGGATGATGAGCGCGATATGCGTGACTTGATTTCATTAATGCTAAGCCAAGAAAATATGAACACATTTCAAGCGGAGAATGGACGGGCGGCCTATCAAAAATTAGCTCAAGAAAAGATTGATTTAGTGCTTCTAGATGTCATGATGCCTGATGAGAATGGCTTTCAAGTTTGTGCGAGTATTCGTAGACAGTCCAATGTTCCGGTTATTTTCTTAACAGCCAAAGATGCAAATGAAGATAAAGTTAGAGGGCTAACACTTGGCGGTGATGATTATATTGTTAAACCATTCAGTGCAACCGAATTAGTCGCTCGTATACAAGCCGTTATGCGTCGTTATGAGCCACAACTTAATCCAGCTAAGCAACATATAATTATAAGTGGTGACATTGTATTAGATGAAATTGCGCGTCGTGTAACAGTGGAAGACAGGGAAGTTCCTTTGACACTGAAGGAATTTGATTTGTTACATCTTTTTATGAAACAACCAAATATCGTATATACACGTGAACAATTACTCGAAAAAATCTGGTCATTAGGTTATGCAGGAGGTACTCGAACGGTTGATACACATATTAAAACTTTGCGTCTAAAGCTAGGCAAAGAATATAGTAAAATTATTCAAACCGTTTGGGGAATTGGCTATCGTTTTGAGGAACGACAATGAAAAAAATCTCAACAAAAATCTGGCTATTTGTCCTAGCTTCCATCGCTGTGACCGTCATGATTATGTATAGTTTGACCAATTATTTGTATGAAAGACTATATGTTCAAGATGCGGAAAATTCGATGATTGAAGTTGGCAATAAATTAGCCACGATGTATGAGGGTGGAAAAGTAACGGATGAATTAGTCGCAGATGTCGATCGGTATAATAGCTATGCCAATATTAATGTATTTGCTGTAAGGAATCCACGTGAATTAAGTGCATGTGTCCCTTTTGATATTGATTACGATACATTGATTGGAGCAGATGAGCGACAGGAACTTTTAAAAGGGAATATCATCTCTAAACAAGGGTATGAGAAGCGGTTTGATCGTCAGGTCATTTCTGTCGTCATCCCATTAGTGGAAAATCAACGATTAGAGGGTATTTTATATCTTTATTTTCCGCTAGAAAAAATTACAGAACTCGCGTCTAAAGAAGTGGTGCTATTGATTTTGGCAGCCTTCATCTTTTTAATCATTATGGGATTTGTTTTGTTCAAGGGGATTAGACTCATAATGAAGCCACTTCGTCAGCTACAGCTAGCTGCCAAGAAGTTATCTAAAGGCGATTATTCAACAAGAGTGGAAACAAATTCAAAAGATGAGATTGGTAAGCTCGCCGCCACATTTAATGAAATGGCACAATCAATTGAGCGTGAAGATCAAAGACAGCGTCAGTTTTTAGAAAACGTCTCCCATGAATTAAGAACCCCTATTAGTTATGTGAAAGGGTATGGAGAAGCTATTTTATCAGGGACAATTAAAGCAGAGGACCAATCAGAAAAATTACAATTAATTGTTCGTGAAGCCGCTCGAATGGAAAAATTAACGAATGAGTTGTTACAACTTTCAAGAACTGAAGAGCAACAATTAGCCTTGCAAGCATATCCACTCCCATTAGCTGAGACAATTCGTGAAGTAGCCAGCATGATGGAACAGAGAGCACAAGAAGCAGAAATCAGTTTTGTCCTAACACTTGATGATGATGTGATTATTGTGGCAGATGAGTTAAGACTCAAACAAATCTTCATCAATTTAATCGAGAATGCCTTGCGCTATTCTGAAGCTAAAACTGAAATCAATATCCGTTGCTACATAAAAAATAATCAAGTAATAATTGAGATTGAAGACCAGGGAATAGGTATTCCTAAAGAGGATATAGCCCATGTCACAGAGCGATTTTATCGCGTGAATAAAGCGAGAAGTCGTGCAGATGGTGGCAGTGGTCTGGGGCTTTCTATTGTAGAGCAACTAGTGAAGGCGCAGCTTGGGAATTTAAATATTACAAGTGAGGTAAACAAGGGAACGGTAATCACATTAACCTTTCCAATTGCGGAGGAGATTGAATGATGAGAAAATGGATGATTAGTTTATTTGCTGTATCAATTCTTTTATCTGGTTGTAGTAGTGAAGATGACAAAGCAACTGCGGATAAGACACCATCTACTTTGACGGAAGTAAAAGTGAAGTTTTTAACACCCGAAAAAAATAGTAATCAAACCGAATTATTATTGCAGGTTGAAGTAACACAGGGCAAAGAAAAGATTGAAGATGCGACATCTGTTCAATTTGAAATTTGGCCATCTGGAGAACGCAAAACAAATGCACAGCTTGTTGATGCTAAATATGTAGAGAATGGTATTTATGAAGCAACTGCAAAAGTAAAGGCTGATAGTGTCTACTATGCCTATGCGCATACAGAGGCACGTGGATTGCATGTTATGCCCAAACAGAAGTTTATAATAGGGCAACCAGATTTGAATAAAGTACAGACTGAGAAATGAATTTAGTTCTTGCTATTTGTCTATGAAAAGTATAAAATAAGTGACTAGATGACCAGAAATGGTTTTTGGTCACTTTTTTGTTACATCAGGAAAATAAAGAGGTGAGAAGATGGATCGTCGACATGAAATATTAGTAGCGGCAAATCAATCCTTTACACTATTCGGCTACAAAGCTACCACAATGGATCAAGTAGCCCGTATGGCAAATGTAGGAAAAGGTACGATTTATACTTTTTTTGCGAATAAAGATGTCTTATTTCAAGAAATTGTGATTTCTATGATTGAAGAAATGAAGACACAAACTGAAAAAGCAATTGATACTAAGGCACCTTTTTTAGATAATGCACATAATATTTTAATGAGCCTTTTACAATTTAGAGAAATGCATAAATTGTATGCCAAGCTTGTTGAAGAAGGACATGCAATTCGAACACCTCAAGTAGAAAATATGTTGGTGAAAGTCGAAAGTGCTGTTGTCAGTTATTTAGCAAGTAAAATTCAAATTGCAATTGACAAGGGCGAAATCAAAACATGTAATCCACAGCAGGTAGCCTTTTTACTATTTAAAGCCTATTTAGCTTTTGTAGTAGAATGGCCAGAAACACATCAGACAGAATTAGATGAAACCACAATCGTTAATCTGTTTAAAAATACGCTCTTTGGTGGCTTAACACCATAGAGTATTTTTTAACAGTAAAATGACTAAAAAATGATTTTGGTCAGTCGGTTTTGTAAGGAGGAAATACACAATGATTAAAGCAGAGTGGTCCAGTATATTTAAAAATAAAATGTTAATGATTTCTTTATGTGCCATCTTATTTGTGCCAATTATTTATGCTGGATTATTTTTATGGTCTTTCTGGGATCCATATGGTCACTTAGATAAACTACCAGTAGCACTAGTCAATCAAGATGCTGGTGCAAAAATAGATGGAGAAGAAAAGCAACTCGGTAAGGAATTAGCCGAGCAGCTAGAAAATAATAAGTCTTTAGATTTTCATTTAGTATCAGCTGAAAAAGCTGAAAAAGGAATGGATGATCGAAAATATTATATGCAGATTACGATTCCAAAAGATTTCACCAAAAATGCAGGAACATTATTAGAAGATGACCCTGAAAAAATGAAAATTAAATTCACACCAAATGAAGGAATCAACTATCTTGGTGGACAAATTGGTAAAAGTGCTATTGAAAAAATTCATCAATCTGTAAATACAGAGGTTTCTGAAACATATGCCGAACAACTTTTTGAAAATATCGCGAAAATGGGCGATGGCTACGGAGATGCGGCAGATGGCGCAGGTAAATTGAAAAATGGGGCGACTAAATTAGCAGATGGTGCCACTGAATTAAATGGTGGTGTGGCGAGTGCGGCAGATGGTGCCAAACAATTAAATGAAGGGGCAACTTCAGCACAGCAAGGTTCTGCTAACTTAGCAGATGGTGTAGCAAGTGCAGCAGACGGTGCAAGCCAATTAGCGGATGGTGCTAACTCAGCACAATCAGGTGCAAGTCAATTAAATGAAGGCATAGGTTCAGCTAAATCTGGTGCCTCAGAATTGCAATCGGGCTCATCTCAATTAAAAGATGGAACAGCTTCACTTGTTTCTGGATTAGAAGGAAATACGAGTAATATTCAAGCTTTAAATGCAGGTGCACAATCTATTAATACAGGTGTCGACTCTTTGAGTACAGGCTTAGGTTCATTAGCAACTGGCTCACAGCAAGTATCAGATGGTGTAGCTCAATTAGTAGATGGACTCGGTTCGATGCCAGCAATGGTAGGCGAATTGAAAACAGGTGTCGCACAAGTAAATGATGGTGCTGCCAAATTAGCAACAGGTACACAGCAGGTAGCGCAAGGTACGGCTTCATTACAACAACAAATTGAAGTATTAGATATTCCAGAAGAACAAAAAGCAACATTATTAGCAACAGTTCAGCAAGTAAATGCAGGTGCAGAAAGTACACAATCAGGTGCAGCTGATTTAAGTGTGGGTACTAGTGAGTTAAATAACAAAGTGGCTGCAGTTGAATTACCAGCTACAAATGATTTATCGACATTAAAAGCAGGTGCGGCTCAAGTTGCATCTGGTGCAGCTACAATGAATGATAAAGTAGCAAACGAATTACAACCGGGCACACAACAATTAGCAGCTGGTACAGAAAAACTAGAAAATAATTGGGGTGCTTCAGTAGAAGGAGCCAAACAATTAGACAATGGTGCAGCTTCATTAAATAATGGGATTAGCTCATTAGACTCTGGACTTTCACAACTACAAGGTGGTTCTTCACAACTTGTAAATGGCTTAGGTAGTTTAAATAATGGGGCATCAGAATTGAAAAATGGTATGGGCCAACTCCAAACAGGCTCAAATGATTTAACTAATGGTTTATCTTCATTAGCAGATGGTACAGGTACACTTGTATCGGGCGCATTGAAATTAGAAAATGGTACGATTAAATTAGCAGATGGTACGGAAAAATTGAAAGATGGTACGAAGAGCCTGCAAGGAAAACTTGCAGATGCCTCTACAGAAGCGGATAAAGTACATGCAAAACCAGCTACTTATAGTATGGTAGCTAACCCAGTTAAAGTAGATACGAAAGCGAAAAGCCCTGTAGAAAATTATGGGACAGGTTTTGCTCCTTACTTCTTATCAATGGGCTTATTGATTGGCGGATTAGTTGTCACAGTTGTTTATTCAGTGGTGCATCCAGCAATTCGTCCTAAAAATGGTGCAGCATGGTACTTGAGTAAAACAACGGTATTAGCGGTAGTAGGATTGTTACAGGCAATAATTATCGTCGCGTTAGTCAAACTACTATTAGGTTTGCAAGTCGAAAATCTAGCGGCTGTATTCCTCTTAGCACTCGTAGCTAGCTATACATTTATTGCTTTAGTGCAAATGTTTGTTACAATATTTAATGATGTAGGTCGCTTTATTGTCTTGATCTTAATGGTATTGCAATTAACATCAAGTGCAGGAACATTCCCATTAGAATTAATTCCAAAACCATTACAAGCAATCAATGACTTTATGCCAATGAAATATTCAATTCAAGGATTCAAAGCAGCTATTTCAACAGGAGATATGCATTTCTTCTGGCAAAATATTGGTATTTTACTATGTATTATTGCGGGCTGTTCAATTATTACATTCGGTTACTTCCAATTATTATTTAAAAAACGTTTTTCAGGTGAAGCAACAGAGGCTAAAGTAGAAGCAGAAGCGTAAGAATCAATAAAAAACTCCAATCAGTCGAGATTATTCGACGATTGGAGTTTTTTTGCTTTGCTGTTATATTGAGCGTACATATACTAAACGATGTGAATTTCCACTGCAAAAAGAAAAATGCTTAGAGATTGGTTCAGAATCTCTAAGCATTTTTCATATATGTGTATCTTATTAAGCGACTTAATATAAGTTCATATCTCATGGTTCAGATGAAATATGAAGTTACATTGTGGATGTTAAGAATATTTTGGGAAATTCTTTAAAACGAAACCACATATGTAGGATGAACTGATACTGTTCACGAAGTGAGCAGTATCTTCTCATTTTGACTGAGCAATCCCTCGCGTTCCGCAAGTTCTTTTGTATGACACAGATGCGTTAAAAAGTATAGCTTAGTGTGAATCGCATGTTTCGCAAGTATTTGAATAGCACTCGCTTTGTTCCTCAATCTTTTCACCACAAGTAGCACAATGTTTGTCCGGTAAATTTTTGAAAAATTCTACAACGTTTTCTAACATTCTCTTCGCCTCCTATGCAATCTGTTATATTACTGATTTGTTATAATGTATTGTATTATAAT
>JAGHSJ010000202.1 GCA_018065935.1 Candidatus Kurthia equi | reverse complement strand
TTTATATATTTTTTAATTAAAGAAAAGAGAATGGTTAGCGAGTGCCATAAACACCGTTACCCATTCTTTTTCATCTCTAAAACTTCTTGTTTTCTTCTAAGTTTTAATTCTTCAATAATTAATTTTTCTATTTGTTCCGTTGTCTGTAATTCAACGCCATAGCGAAAGCCATCATTGTGGTATTTTTTCCAACGAACAATGCCACCTGTTTGAATCTCTTTTGTATGCAAACAAAATGAAAATGTTAAATCGTTGTATAGCTCTTCCTCTGTCAATTCATCCTTCACTAAAATACTTACGCCACTCGGGCTGATATCTAAAATTTTACCAACTCTAGTAAACGCTATTTGATTCACGATGCAACTATAACGAATATCTACAGGCGTTTGTAATTCATGTCGAAAAGATTCAGAACGTTTATACTCCAAAATGAAGCCTCCTCTATTCCTTTTTACATATAATGAAATCATTATAACAAATAGTAATCACCATTTGTACTAGTTTAATATTAATAACCAGAAAATTTCGAACACAAATTCGCTTTTAAACAATAAATTGCTTATTTATGCCCTTCTTGAAAAAGAAAAACACCACTAAATAAACTTCTTAGTGGTGTGCTTCCTCTTGCAGTCATTTCATTATTTTAAGCCTTTTAAATACTCATTCACTTTGTATACTGCCATAAAGTAATTGTATTGCGTAATATAACTTTTATCTACAATACTCAATAAACGAATTTTTTGCCCATCAATTGTAAAGTCACGATTGATAAATGTATAGTACGTATTTGCCTTGACAATGGCATCCAGCGTATTTTGATAATCCGCATCTGAAATAGCAGTCGTAGGCTCTACTTGATTAATATAATCATGTAAAGTTTGTGTCTGATTCATCGCATCTTCAAAATTCTTAATAGCCAATATCGCTTCTGGAATTGTATTCACAGCCCCATTAATAGATGGTGCCGTTGGATATTGACGATTGTATAAATTATATAAAGTCGTTTCGATAAAGAAACGTTTTGGGAATGCATCTTTCTCTAATTTACCCGTACTATCATTCACCGAATAATTCACTAAATTCTCATAAGAAGCTAAGGCATCCACGACATTTTTAACATAGGATTTATCGCCTTTTTTAATCTTCTTAAATTTATCTTCTGTAGCGATTGCCAATTTAATATCGGCTTCCGTATTCATTAAATAACGTGGTTGGTCCTTTGGATTGATAGTTGTCTCAGCAAATTCACCAAACGCTAAATCATGTTCGAATAAATAACGTGGCTCTTTTGCTAATTTATTGTATAAACCAATCGCTTCTAAAATTGCTGCACGTTGATTAAAAGTGAATCGAGTCGTTACATCGTATTTTGTATATTTTGCAAGATCTAAATTTTTCTTAATTGTTACAAGTGGCGCGTATTTGTTGTATTTAGCAATAACTTCTTTATCAACAAAATTCAAACCAATAACATTTTTCGTATCACCATAGTCATTTGGAACAGATAACTTCGTATATAACTCATAAGCTGCTTCTACATTTACTGCCACAGCTGTCGTATTTAACGAACCCGCTGTCCCTGCCTTGCTATAAGGTGATTCAGCAGTCAATGCATTCACTATATCCGTAAAATCCTGTGCTACTTTTATCGGACTCGCTGCATTTTCCTTTTCACTACTGTAACTAGCATATAGTTTATCAAGATTATCTTTATTCACAAAGTATGTTTTCTGCGTTTCTTCTGATAGTTTTTGCGCTTCCTTATACACTTTTAGCACATCTGCCTCATATGTTTTCTTCGACTTATCTAACGCTAAAAATTTCTTATCTACAGCTTGTGCAGCTTTAATATCTTTTTCATCTTTTACTAAAGTTTCTACCCATGCTTTGTTCGCTGCATTTTCACTTAAGAAAACAGTTTTCGCATCCGGTGTTAGCTTAGTAAACTTGCCGATAAATATTAGGAGATTTTCATTATTCTCCATTGATTTTGGATCAGTTTTTGATAATTTTTTAAAGATTGCATTTGCTTCCTCAGCTAAAATATACTCTTTATATTTTTTAATAAGTGAGCTGTCTGTATTGTTTAATGCGACTGGGTCCAATTCAAATTTATCATATGCCGTTTTCATTTCTTTCATACCTGAAATACCTGATGTCAATGAATAGTCACGTACAGCTTTTTCAAAAGCATCTGAATTTGAGATGGATTTACTAAACTCTTTTTGTAGTTTTTGAAGTTCTACATTATAAAGGAAGTATTTTTTTACGGTAATCCCATTTTCAGTGCTATATAGCTCGTTCGCTATTTTAATGACTTCACGTGCATAAGATTTACTTGTAGGGTTTAATGCTTTGTAACGTTTTTCTAGTTTAATCGCATCATTTAAAAGCCCAACTTCACGTTGATTTGCCCATTCCTCATAATTAAAGTTTTGCTCTCTTTGTTCTCCCGTACTCTCAGGTGAGTTCCGTAGAATCGCATGCTGAACAGAATTAAATCCACCAAATAACAGCAAGGCTTTACGAATCGTATTCATACTCGCACCATTCTCTACATTATTAAATTTATTAAGCCAAGGCTCATACGCTTCGCCTTTTTTCGTGGTTTTAATAAATTTCGCTGCAGACTGTACAGTTAAGACATCCAATAAAATATCATACTTATTAAATGTAGCCTTAGAAATAAATTGATCAATTTCACTATTTTTTCGTTTGAAATCATTATAACTACCACGTAAAATTTGTAAATCCACCAACTTATTATTACTATTCATTTTTTCAACAGTTGATGTAAATGTCGCTGCAAATTTAAGCATATCCTCATAACTCTTTTGAGCTTCAATTAAGCGTTTAGATGTCATGACATATTTTTTCACATCTTCTGGTGCTTGCATATACTCTAAATACACATTATAAATACCTGCCTTATCCAAAGGTAGTTTATTTGCTAAGACATTGTATTTATTATCAATTTTTTGTGCTTTCGTTATGATTTCCTTGTCATCTAATAAATCACGTTTTGACGAAATCGATGTATCTAACTGAATAAATTGTTTCCCTAAAG
>JAGHSJ010000110.1 GCA_018065935.1 Candidatus Kurthia equi | reverse complement strand
CATATATGTAATGCTTTTTTAGATTGATCTAAGTATTTCTGCATACTCACCTGCCTATATATTCGGATACACCATCTCTTAGATAATAAAAAAAGACCTGAGATAGAGTAAACTATCTCAAGCCTTTTATGTACGAAAAATTACTTGATTGAAGTGATTTTTACGTCCATGTCTCCACCTGGAGTATTGATTTTCACCAAGTCATTCACTTTGCGTCCAATAAGTGCTTTGGCGATAGGTGAATCATTTGAAATACGCCCTTCAAGTGGATCAGCTTCTGCTGAACCAACAATCGTATACTCTTCTTCTTCCTCATCAGGAAGTTCTACGAATGTTACAGTACAACCGATTCCAACAACATCACGTACATCTGAACCTTCTTCAATGATCATCACGTTACGAATCATTGTTTGTAATAATGAAATACGGCCTTCTACAAAGCCTTGTTCATCTTTCGCAGCATCATATTCAGAGTTCTCAGATAAATCTCCGAAATCACGTGCGATTTTAATACGTTCAACGATTTCTTTTCGTTTCGTTGTGATTAGGTATTCTAATTCTTCTTCCAGCTTTTGCTTACCAGCTGCAGTCATTGGATATTGTTTTTCTGTAGACAATGTAATTCACTCCTTAAGTGAGATATAAAAATACTATGTCGCAAATCCTTTCGGACGCGACATAGTTGATTCATTAAATAATGTTAATCATTACCATGATATTACACAATTGTATCATTTTCAACAATTGTTTTGATTTTCGTTACCATTAAGTCGATAGCGACCTCATTTTGACCGCCTTCAGGGATAATGATATCCGCATAGCGTTTTGTTGGTTCGATAAATTGATTATGCATCGGACGGACAACTGATAGATATTGTTCCACAACTGAATCAATTGAACGACCACGCTCATTAATATCACGTAAGATACGACGAATAATACGTAAATCCGAATCTGTATCTACAAATAATTTTATATCCATTAAATCACGTAAACGAGGATCAGACAATACTAAAATCCCCTCTAAAATGATAACATCTTGAGGTTCAATATGTTCTGATTCTTTCGCACGTGTATGCAATGCATAATCATAAATTGGTTTTTCAATTGATTGACGGTTTAATAGTTTACCAATATCCTCAATTAATAAATCCGTATCGAATGCATCTGGATGATCATAGTTTGTTTCCAAACGTTGTTCAAATTCCAAATGACTTTGATCTTTATAATAGTAATCTTGTTCAATAACCACTAGGTTATGATCTTTGAAAACCTCATAAATTGAATGTGTAACACTTGTTTTACCTGAGCCTGAACCACCGGCGATTCCAATTACTACTGGACGTTTTTTCCCCATAATTAACGCATCTCCTTACGCATCATATCATGCGGATTTACTTTTTGATCGCATTTAAAGCGAATAATTTGTAGCGGATGTCTCGCCGCATCTAATGAATTTCCTTTTTCATCGAAAATTTCTCCAACCTCAAATGTAAAATTATCAATTTCTGGACCGAAAAATTCTAATTTTTCACCTGGTTTAAAGAAGTTACGTTGTTGCAAAGTAACCATTTTCGTTTCTTCATTATAATCTAATACCATACCACAAAAATCATATTTTGTTTTCTTACCGTCGCCACCAAACATTTGTTGTTCAAATCCTGGTTCACCTTCAAAGTAAGAAGAAGCCGTTTCTCGGTTTGCACACTTATCTAATTCCTCTAACCATTCACGTTTAATGACAAAGTTATCCGGATCAGCACAGTAGGCATCAATTACTTTACGGTAGACAGTGACAACTGTTGCAATATAGTGAATTGATTTCATACGTCCTTCTACTTTAAGTGAGTCGATTCCTAGCTCAATGATTTTTGGAATAGATTCAATTAGTTTTAAATCTTTTGGACTCATAGCGAAGGCTTCTTTACCTTCTTCAAACATTGGTTTTTCTTCGCCATCTTCTACAGCATATAAATCATAATCCCAACGGCAAGATTGGCAACAACCACCACGATTTGAATCGCGCGCTGTCATATGATTAGATAGTACACAACGTCCAGAATAAGCGATACACATTGCCCCATGAACAAATGATTCAATTTCAATATCTACTTTTTCTTTCATTAATTTAATTTCTTCAGCACCTGTTTCACGCGCTAAAACAACACGTTCTAACCCTTGTTCTTTCCAATATTGGACAGCTTTCCAGTTAGAAAGAGATTGCTGTGTACTTAAATGGATTTCTAATTTCGGTGCTACTTCCTTACATGTCTCAATAATAAATGGATCTGCAACAATAATACCAGTCACACCAACGCTTTCAAGGCCTTGAAGATAAGGTTCTAAGCCTTCCATATTATCATTATGTGCAAAGATATTTGTTGTAACATAAATTTTTGAACCATATTTATTGGCAAATTCTACCCCTTCACGCATTTCTTCTAATGAGAAATTACCTGCGTTTGAACGTAGGCCAAATTCTTGTCCACCAATAAAAACTGCATCTGCTCCGTAATGAACAGCGATTTTTAATTTTTCCAGATTACCAGCAGGCGCAAGTAGTTCTGGTTTTTTCGTAATGACACGTTTGCCATTAATTATTTCAGATATACGATCATTTTGAACTGTCGTCATCTACATACCCTCCTAGTAAACTGTTTCTTTGAAGTAGAATCCAGTGTCTAAAGGACGTAACTCTGGTTGAATCTCTTCAATTTTCTCTAATAATTCTTGTTTCACATCATCATAATCATCTTCTGATTCCATGTATGCATCGATTGCTTGACGATAACAAGCCGTTACAGCGACTGCATACGCGTCTGAGCATAGAACTGAATCGAATTTAAAGGTATCTACTTCTGCTTCGAATAATTCATTTAATTCATCGATTAGACAAGTATCATTTGGACTAAAGATATGCGTTCCATTTAAATCTTCATAAATCGGGTATTTATTTTCACGTTCCTTGTCATGGAGGAACATATTTTTCGCTTGTTTGCGATTTTCTACTTCCATCGCTTTATCTTGGAATAAGAAGTAGTTGCCTAATAATGAACGTTTTGATTGGAACATACAAGTCATCCCATGCACAAGTACTTCAATCTCTACTTCTGCATTTTCTTTAATTTCAATAACTTCTTCCATGCTTAATTCTCGTGCTAAGTAAGCGCGTTTCGCACCTCTTTTACCCCAGTAATTTGCTTGGAACCAGTTTGTTGAAATCGTTTCTGCATCCCAATGAAGCGGTGTTGTTGACGCTGCTTCACGACGTGCAATAACAACTGCTGGATCACCAAATACGATAGCATCCACGCCAATACGGTCTAGTTCTTTAATATAAGGAGCTAATAATTCAACGCGATCATTATGGAAAATTGCATTCATTGCTACATACACTTTTTTGCCTGCTTCATGAATGATGTTTGTTGCTTCTTCCACTTGTTCGAGTGAAAATTCTCCCGCTAAACGCAAGCCGAATTTTTGCTCACCTATAATAAATGCATCCGCACCAGCTACTAATAACTCTTTTACATGTTGAATAGAATGGGGTGTAACTAATAATTCTGGTTTTTTCATTTTATTCACCTCTTAATACAAATTAACAAGCCGTCTCCCACAGGGAAAAATGTTGATTGATACTCTTCATTTTGGATGACCCAATCTGCAAATTTATGTAGATTACGAATCATCGTTCGTTTACGTCTTGGTACATCCTTCATATCTAAATCTGATAGGCCATGCATATACATATTATCAATGTATAAAATACCACCAGATTTTACAAGTGGGCTATATTTATCAAAAAACTTTTGATATTGTCCTTTTGCCGCATCAATAAAAACCGCATCAAAAGATGGATATTTGCTTTCAATGTCCACTTCTAACGCGTCACCTTCTATTAAAACAATATTCTCTTTTACGTTCGAGCGTGCGATATAACCTTTTGCCGCTTCAATACGCGCTTCATCTCTTTCAATCGTCACTATTTTTACATTTTCTACAGCCTGAGCCATACGAATTGCAGAATAACCAATTGCACTACCAACTTCTAAAATAGACGCTGGTTGTTGAATACGAAGCATTTGGAGTAAGTTTTCAATGGCTGAAAGTTGCATAATCGGCACATAATTGTCCGCTGCAAAATTCTCCATTTCCATTAATAAGTCATCTCTTGTAGGTATGAAGGGTTGAATATAGGCATCTGAAATACTCATCTGCTATCGACTCCTTATTTATATACAAAATACATCTTATCCTACCATAAAAGTTATATAAAATCTATATTTCAACAGACTCTAAAATGTAAAAATAGCAGTTTTTTTATAATTCATTTATCAGAAGGGATTTAACCGTTATGTTCAGCTATTATTTTAGCATCAAAATCACTAAAATCCAGTACAAAGCCATCCATTTCCCCCGCCCCTCAAACAAAAACTCCTTGCCGATAAAAAATCAGCAAGGAGTTTTATTACAGGTTATTTATTCTTTTTTATCGCCAGAGCGAACATATTTAGCTACATTTTTTTGATGTTCTTCATACGTTTCAGCAAAATGATTTTGTCCTTTACTATCTGCTACAAAGTATAAATAATCTGTTTTTGCCGGATCAACTGTGGCATCGGTAGAAGCTCGACCAGCATTGGCAATAGGACCTGGTGGTAAACCTTTATTTTGATAAGTGTTATAGGCATTTTTCACTTCTAAATCTTTATACAATACGCGTGATTTATGTTCACCTAGTGCATAAAGTACAGTTGGATCGGTTTGCAATGGCATCCCTTGTTCAATACGGTTATAAAATACACTCGCAATGGTTTCACGATCTGCTTTCGCAGTCGCTTCTCGTTCTAAGAGCGAAGAAAACGTTAAGAACTCATGTGGTGTCATACCTAAAGCATCCAATTGCGATTCATATGAACGAACAACTGTATCTGTTTGTCCAATAAATTTATCAACAATTTCTTCAAGTGTTGGTTTTTCTGTAAAGAAATCATATGTTGAAGGATATAGATAACCTTCTAATTTATAACGGATATCCTTACCATTAATTGCTTTTGTAAGGGTATCTGGATATTTTGTTTTCATTTCTTTGATGAATTTTTCACTTGTTACCAATTTCATAAATTCTTCAGAAGAATACGATGTATTTTTCTCAACTACTGTTGCGATTTGATCTAATGTTAGTCCTTCTGGAACGGTAATTTGGAATTCAGGTTTTTGATAAACTTTCCCTGTTTTTAAAGACTTAATAATATCATCAATCGGCATAGATGGCGGAATTTTATATGTTCCAGCTTGGAAACCTGACTCATTTTTAAATTTCGTATAATATTTGAAGATTTTCGCGTTATTAATAACACCTTTATCTTCTAAAATTTGTGCAATTGAATCCAATGTTGAACCAATGGGTAACTCAATTTTTACCGCTGTATCATTATTTTCATCTACTGGCTCGAGTGCTTTTGAAACAGAGAAATACATATAAATAGCAATAATAAGTGCGACTACGATTAAACCTAAGCCTGTGAATAAAACAATTTTACGAACAAGTTTTTTTTCTTTTTTTCGTTCTTGTATTTTTTTTATTTGATCATTTTGCGTGTTTGGATCCACGTGTAATCCCCCTTTATGGCAACTTACGCTAACTTCTAGTTAGATTTACGTAACGAAACCTTTTATATGTTCAAATGATTCCGGACATCTATTTATTAATTACTTTCTTATTGTAAAGCATATCAAAGCATTTCTCCTCTTTTTCCCTGCATTTGCTTATATACCCTATTTACCCAAAATAAAAAGGCTTGTCCCAGAAGTCACACCACACTATGTCTCGTATTTTAGATAATTAGAAAAATCTGTTGTGACACAAATTCTTCTAGGTACTTTAAATACAGTACAGGTGGAATGATACTTAAGGGACAACCCCTTCTATTAAAGACTCATAATTGTATTAACAACTTCTTCAATCATTGCCCAAACTTCTTCATTTTCAATTTCAAATAATTGCGAGCCTTTGCCATCTTCATTTGCGATAACTTCAGCTGCCTCAATTTGCATTTCGCCTTCATCACCTTCGAATTCTTCATAGAAAACGATGTATGTGGCATCCGAATCATCTGGTTCAATACGAGTTAAAATGGTGTAGGTAATTTCGTTCCCGTCCTCATCTAACTCCGTGAAAAAATTACCTGTGTAGTCTTGAGACATAATATTCACCTCACCCAACTAGGAATACCAAAGTGATTAGTCTTCTTCTTCAGCGTCTAATTCAGCTAGTACGCTTTCGATGAATTCCCATTCTGCATCAGTTTCAATTCCTACTAATTCTTCGCCATCTTCACCTGGAAGTACAGCCGCTGCTTGAACTTCAACTGGTTCATCTGAATGAGAATGTTCTGCGAAAAGAACATATTCTTTATCAAATTCTTCAGAGTAAGCACGTGTAATTACTGCAAATACGATTTCTTTACCGTTTTCGTCGATTGCTACGATATGTTCATGATCATGTTGTTCTGTCATTTTGATATCCCCCTAAAATAGAAAATTATTGTTGGTCGTCGTCTAATTGTTCAAGAACGTCTTCTAAGAAAGCCCATTCTTCTTCTGATTCGATTGGTTGTAATTCACCATCTTCACCGTTTTCAGCTGGTGTGAATGAAGACGCCATAATTTGTACGTAACCATCTTCATCTTCGCCACCGATTTCGCTGTATAATACGAAGTTTTTACCAAACTCTTCAGATTCAACGATTGTTAGAATTTCACAAAGAATTTCTGCACCATTTTCATCTACTACTGTAATTGTGTTTTGTTGTTGTTCATTTGACATAACTATAACTCTCCTCTAAATTGATGATTTACGGTCTAAATAGCCTTGCAAAATCATACTAGCCGCCATCTTATCGATAACTTTTTTACGATTTTTTCTACGAACATCGGCTTCAATTAAAATACGCTCCGCTGCCATTGTTGTTAATCGTTCATCCCATAGTGTAACAGGGAATCCAAATTCATCCTCTAGCAGTTTCGCATAATTTTGTGAAGCTTCACCACGGGGACCAACCGTGTTGTTCATGTTTTTCGGAAAACCAACTACGAATTCATTTACCTCGTATTGTTTTACAAGTTCTTTAATTCGCTCGATACCGAATACTTCATTCTCTTCGTCGATTTTAATTGTTTCGACGCCTTGTGCAGTCCACCCGAAAGCATCACTGACAGCGACTCCGATTGTTTTAGAACCAACATCCAAACCCATTGATCTCATTATTTAGCCTCGTTATTCTTTTTAATATAGAACTTCACAAGTTCTTCTAAAATTTCATCACGCTCTAACTTGCGAATCTTTGTACGAGCATCTTGGTGACGTGGGATATACGCTGGATCTCCAGACAATAAATACCCAACAATTTGATTAATTGGATTATACCCTTTTTCTTCTAGTGCTGCATGTACATGAAGCATCGTTTCACGAACTTCTTGTTCCATAGGTTCCTCAGGGAAATTAAATTTCATCGTTTGATCAAACTTACTCATGCTAAGCACCTCACAATAAAGTTAAAGTAGTGTACTACTCTTTAAATTAGTATAACTGATTAGCCCGCTCTTTGAAACTTATTTAGCATACTTCCTTGTGAAATAAATACTAG
>JAGHSJ010000064.1 GCA_018065935.1 Candidatus Kurthia equi | reverse complement strand
ATCACTTCATTATGCTAGTTGCTTTGTGAAATAAAAAAACACCTTTGTTTAAGGTGTGAATTTCTTATAGTGCGTCTTCCCTTGTAAATCTTCTACGCCTATGTATAACTTGTGACATTTGGGAATTTTAGTACCTAACTTTTCTTCCAAAGCCGATACATTTATTTCTAAATTATTATTTTTCATTTCTCCAAAAGTAAGTGCCCCTAGATGAACTTCTTCTCCGCTTGTCATTCTCGCGATGGCCTTCTTTTTGAATACAGTTCCATGATATATTCCGATTGCTTTCAAATAGACCGTTCTTGGTCTTAAATTAGTAATGCAAACATCATAGGTATTAGGTTTATCGTGATTCGAGTACCATCTTAATTTATCGTTAATCACCACAATATCTATTTTTGTTCTAGTATCTCTAAAAAGTAAATACAAAGAGAAAAAAACTGCAGCCAAGGTTCCGATAGCACTTAGCCATTCAGTTACACTTCCATAATCAATAATTTTTATTTCCATCTATTTCACCTCCACCCCATCATAAAACCTACTAGAAGAAAATAACATAATGTATTTTTGATAATAAAAAATCACGCTCGCAATGAACGTGATTAATGTTTTAGTCATACATTATTAAAGCTGAAAAAACTATTGATCTATCATCTCGATACGTAGTAGAAAATTGAATATTAATAACATTTCTAACACTTGAGTTAATTTCATAATTCCTATCCCTTCGGTATCAAGGGTTTTCAAACAATAAAAAAAGGGCATCTCCCCAATTTGGTATAATTCAAGTGACCAAACCAAAATTATCCAAGAGGTGAATGCCCTATGACTATTGTAAAACAAATTAGCCTTTTTGACATCCAAGAATTATTGAATTTGGAAAGTTCACGTCGTTTTGATGCCATTTTTTCCACATTCGACGTCCAGCCGATTTTTCATTTATTCTCGAAAAAGACGATGCGTGGCGCACCACGTGAATGTAATTATGGTGCGATGATTCAATCGCTCATCGTTCGTATTGTTGAGCGTATCCCAACGATAAAAGATTTGGTCAAGCGTTTGATTAACGATCCCTTATTTCGTTTCGATTGTGGGTTTCTTGTGTCGGACGCAGTGCCTTCAGAGGCTTCTTATTCTCGTATGATTGATGTGATCAGTCAATCGACGATTCTTGATGACATGCAAGATGCTCTTATCCACCAAGCTTTTTTAGAAGGCCATCTTTCTGATGAACATTTGGCGATTGATGCAACACACTTCGAATCACGCGATGCTTCAAAGCCTTCTGAAAAGAAAGAGCGATCCACGAAAAAGCGTGGAAGAAAATCAAAAGAAGAACACGCTACATGGCTCGCTGAACAGGCAGAGATGGAAGCGAATCGTACAACTTATGAAAAGAAAATTGAACATCAATTAGATACACCACTTGAAACACTTTGGACAGACGCGCCAATCGCTCCACAATGGGGCATCAAGAAAAATAGCAACGGTAAAAATACATTTTGGTTTGGTTTTAAGGGGCATTTAGCTGTTTCAACTAAAAGCCAATACATCGTAAGTCGCTTGATGACATCAGGTAATTTACATGATAGTAAAGCAGCGATACCGTTATTAAAAAAGGTTGAACACATGACCCCAGCCCATTTTACAACCGTTGTATTTGATGCAGGTTACGATTATGAACCAATTTATGAGCAGGCAACTAAACAACAGATGCGTGTAGTGATTCCGTATAATCCCCGTCGTGAAGGTGAATATGTCGGCTTTGATGAATATTTCCGTCCGACTTGTGTCCGTGAACATAGTTACTGTTACGATAGTTTTGATCATCAATATCGTACGTTAAAGTTCACTCGTCCAAAGGAATGTTCAACTTGTCCTTTACGCGAAGATTCCTTATGTCAAAAAGTATTCAAAATTAAATGCGACACAGATATTCGAAAGTACACGTATCCATCACGTGGCTCTGAACTATGGAAAAGTCTTTATAAAGAACGAACAGCTGTTGAACGAGTAAACGCCTATTTAAAACAATATTTTCAATTAAAGAATGTCCGTCATCGAACAGGAAGAAAGGCAAAACTACATTTCGACCTGGTAACGTTTATTTATAATGCCTGCAAATTAGCAGCAGATCGAATCAATGCCATTTTACAAAATCAAAAGTTAGCAGCTTAATTTTTAAAAACGTAAGTTTTAACTTTAGGGGTAGTTTAAGCTTTTGAAAAAGACGATTTATGAAATTGATTCACTTATAAAATCATTAATATCTTCTTCTAACGCATTAGCAGAAGTAGATGTAAAAACCTTGACCTTCATCACTATCACCTCCCACCCCATCATAAAACGATATGGAGGAAAATTATAT
>JAGHSJ010000188.1 GCA_018065935.1 Candidatus Kurthia equi | reverse complement strand
ATTCTATCCTACAATGATAACAAGTGTAAACTATATCCAAATATCTTTTACATATGAACTATTTAGATATAGCTTTTTAAAAAATACATGGTACTATATACTAAATGATAGCTATCTCGATTTCGAGATAAAAACAGTAAAATGAGGGATTTATAATGGATTTTCAACAATTAATCACAACACGTCATTCGGCAATCAATTTCATTAAAGATTTTAAAATGACGGAAGATGATTTTAAACGTATATTTGAAGCAACGAAATCTGCACCAAGTGCGTATAACTTACAATATACAAATTACTTAGTCATCACAGATGAAGAAAAAAAAGAGCGCTTGCGTGAACTGAATTTTGATCAGTATAAAATTCATACAGCAAGTGCAGCTATCATTGTCATGGGTGACAAATCAGGTGCTGAAAAATTCAATGCTGAAAAAATTTATGGGCCTATGAAAATGCTAAAAATGATTGATGAAGTGGATTATGATACAACAATGGAAGTTATTGAAAAATTCAATGCCGATTTACAGGCTAATCCTTCTCTACTAACGAATGAAATCATGCGTCATGCTGGTTTGCATGCCATGCTATTTATGTTAAGTGCTAAAAATCTTGGCTTTGATACATGTCCTATGCATATTCATAATATTGATGCGGTACGTGAAGAATTTTCTATTCCTTCCAATTTAGAGCCTGTCATGATGATTACAATTGGTAAGAGCGTTGATAAGGAACGTCCACGTGGTTACCGTAAACCTGTTGGTGAATTTGTTCAATTTAATAATTATTAAACTTTTTTAGTTTCTATTCAAGCAGACACGAAGCAACGTAAAACTTGCATTTTCTTGTCTGTTTTTCATTCATTGGATATATAGATTTCTTTTGCATAAAAAATACAGGACCCGACTGTTAATTTTAGATATCCCTATAAAAATACTAGGGATATAGATTCAACCACCAAGCAAAATAAAATTACTTTTTATCCATATTTGTAATTTTTAAACATTTCGGTTTCCGAACATATTCACAGTATGATAAATTATTACTGTCACAATTATCAGAAAAATGTGATAAATAGAAAGAGAAGGGGAGATGAAGTTTGAAGAAACAGACGTTTATGAAGTTTTTTAGCGGCTTTTTAGCTCTTATTATGGTGCTTTCACTAGTAGGACCATTCTCAAGTGCCAGTGCCAAAGATTTAAATTCTTTTAAGCAAACTAATCAAAGTGAAAGTACAGCTCAACTTAAAGCAGCTATTGCTGAACAGCTTAGCTTATCAGAGACTGGACCAACACTTCATGAAAGCTTACAAAATATATCAGGCAATAAAGAAGTAGCAGTTATCGTTCATTTATCTAAAAAGCCTGTTGCATTAGAACAAGGCATGAGTGAAGTAAAAGGGAAAAAATTCTCAAATGCTCGTGCAAATGAAGTTCGTGCAAATGTAAAAGCTCAACAAGCAAAGGTAAAAAAAGAATTAACAGCTCAAAAAGTTCAAATGGTACAAGGTTATACTTTTGATACCGTTTTAAATGGTTTTGCAGCAAAAATTAAAGCGAATGATTTACCTAAACTATTGGAAATTGAAGGCGTTACATTAGTTGAGCCCGATGCAACTGTTTATGCTGAAGAAACAACAAGTGCCTCTGAAAAATTAACAAAGAATGATTCTGTTAATGCCTTCATGAGTACAAGTAACTCTTTTCTTGGCGTTGAAAAACTATGGAATGAAGGGTATGAAGGTCAAGGAATTAAAGTAGCTGTACTTGATACAGGTATTGATGCAGACCACCCAGAATTCGCTGGTGTCTATAAAGGTGGGAAAAACTTCATCATCAACTCTGCTACATATGCGAAAACACGTGCAGATGATGATGCCTCAGAAACATTACCTTCGGAACGTCCAGCTAGCACACCTGAATTTAATTCAGACGGCAGCTCATTCTATACATCTCACGGAACACATGTTGCAGGTACAATTGCTGCAATTGGCGCAAATGAATTTGGGATTAAAGGGATTGCACCAAAAGTAGACTTGTATGCTTATCGCGTACTTGGTGCTTATGGTAGTGGTGCTACTTCTGGTATTGTCAAAGCGATTGAAACAGCAGTTATCGAGAAAATGGATGTAATTAACCTTTCTCTTGGTGGCGGTGCCAACTCTGAAACAGATGCTGGTTCTTTTGCAATTAACAATGCTATGATGGCTGGAACAATTGGTGTCATTGCAACAGGTAACTCTGGCCCAACTCGTGGAACAATGGGGACACCTGCTACAGCTCGTTTAGGAATTGCTGTTGGTAATACAACAAATCCAGAAACAATGTACAACGGGGAAGTAAACATTTCTGCTGGTAACTACAACTTCTCGAAACAATTACCACTAATGGGGACAACTTTCGGTCAAAATTTAGCAACACAGCTTCAAGGTGATTTTGAAGTCGTTGCAATTCCTGGAAACGGGGAAGTAAAAGACTTTGAAGGTATTGATGTAAAAGGAAAAGTTGCGTTGATTTCTCGTGGATCAATTACATTCGTTGATAAAATTGCAAATGCCAAAGCAAACGGTGCAGTTGCTACGATTATCCATAACTTTGCTGGAGGCACAAACGCACCTGATATTTCAGGAACATTCCTTGGTGACTCATTTGAGTTTTTACCAACATTCGATATGTCGGTAACAGATGGTAATGCTCTACGTACAGCATTAGCTAGCGAAAAAGGGACAGTAAGCTTTGGTAAATTCACTGCTACTTCTACTGCTGGCGATGATGTGAATGATTCTAGTTCACGTGGACCATCTACACCAAACTTTGATATCAAACCAGATGTATCTGCACCTGGTACAAATATCATGTCTACGATTCCTATGTACAAAGTCGATTATCCTGGAGTAGTCTATGATGAGGCATATGATCGTAAAACAGGGACTTCTATGGCGACACCACATATTGCAGCGATTGCTGCATTAGTAAAACAAGCGAATCCAACTTGGACGCCATTTGATGTAAAAGTGGCCCTTTCAAATACAGCAAAAGTACTGGATAAAAAGAAATACGATGTATTTTCTCAAGGTGCTGGACGTGTGAATCCATATGCTGCGGCACACCCAGAAATTCTTGCGTATGCACTTGATACAGCGATTTTAGATGGTACTGGTGCAGTTGTAGAAAATCTAAAAGGAACAGTTACTTTCGGCCCTCAATTACTAAAAGATGGCGATATTTCTGTGACAAAACAGGTTTTAGTTAAAGACTTAAAAGGCAGTGGCGGTAATTACAACGTATCAGTTGATGTAACAAAAACATATGGTGATGCGAAAATTACAGTTGATCAGCCTTCATTTAATTTAAATGGCGAGCAGGTTTTAAATATCACATTAACAGCTTCAAAAGCTTCAGCACCAAATGGCTCTGAAATCCAAGGTTATATCTATATCAACGGCGATGACAATGAAATTTCATTACCATTCGCAGCTGACTTCAGTAGCGAAGCAGTTACTGAAATTAAAAACTTCAAGATTTCAGAAACAGATTTATCCTTTAACGGTGATGGTGTGAAAGATTCAGGCGTTCTTTCATTCACATTAACAGGCAATGTAACAACAAACTATATTGAATTATGGGATATCATGAATCCAACAGCTGGCGAATATGGCGATGGCTATATTGGTTACTTACACGCAGGTAATTCACTAGCGAAAGGTTCATACTCATTGAATGTGGCTGGACAATACAAACCATGGAGTTCAGAGCCTGCTACAACCATTCCAGATGGTTTATACACAATTGACTTCACTGGTTTAGCAGCTACAGGCACTGTTTCAGATTACGCTGGTCCAATCGTTGTGAAAACAACAAAACCAGAAATTTCAGGCGCAGTGAAAGATAGCATTGCGAAAGGCCAAGTGACTGATAAATATATTGATTACAATAAAGAATTGGCTTTATATGGCCTTGATTACGATTTAAATGAGAAGTTAAAAGCTTCTTACATCGCGACAGTTAACGGCGAAGTTCAAGCACCTGTTTCATTTAAATTAAACCAAGACGGCAGCTACACATTCCCTGTAACACCAGAAACAAATGCTGTATCTGTTGTTATCACGGATGCTGCAGGTAATGTGAATGAAACACAAATTTATGAAAAAGAAATTATCGTACCAACTGAACCAACTGTTACTTTAGAGATTGACCAAGCAAACGTGGAGACACGCGTTGGTAAAGAAGTTCAAGTTAAAATCACTGAAGTTACAACAGTTGATGGCAAAACAACAACAAAAGATGTGACAAAATCAGCTACCTATAAAGTGGCGAATGATAAAATTGCATCTGTTAAAGCTGGCGCAGTAAAAGGTAAAGGACAAGGTGGTCATACAACGATTACAGCCACTTACAACAACCAATCAGTAACATTCAATGTGCATGTTGTAAAACCAGGTAATGGCAATAACAAAAATTAATACGAACACTATTTAAAAATCCCAATTTCGGAGAATCAACTCTGAAATTGGGATTTTATTTGCATTAAATTTTGCTAAAAAATACATACATAAACTACAATTTTTCTCTTCTGTTGTTTAAGCAATACATCCTAAACTTTGTTGGCATACTTTTACACACTTCAAGGGTATGATGAATCTAACGACATTAGAAGAGGTGAGAATCATGAAAGTTTTAGGTTATTCAACCTACGGTAAACCAAGTGTATTCACAGAAAAAAACATCGAAACACCTGTTATTAACGCAAACGAAGTTTTATTGCGCACTAAATATAGTAGTATCCATCCAGTCGATACGATTATTCGTAATGGCGATTTTTCTGGTGGCGCTCCACTTCAACAATTTTTAATTCCCGGCAGTGAGGTTTTAGGCGAAATCGTCGAAGTCGGTTCCGCTATCACTGATTTTGCTTTAGGTGATGTGGTTATTGGGAAGCCAGGGCGTGGTGGCTACGCGGAATATGTAAAAGTCGACCAATCAAAAATCTTCAAAAAGCCAGCAAATATGCCTGATGAAGCCGCTGCAGGATTTTCCGCAGTTGGTACAACTGCCTACTATTCTCTTTTTGATTTTGGACAAATCAAAACTGGCGAAACCATCACTATTTTAGGTGCTTCTGGTGGCGTTGGATCGATTGCCATTCAAATTGCAAGGAATGAAGGACTCTATGTAATTGCTGTAGCAAGTGAAAAAAATAAAGACTATGTTCTACATTTAGGAGCAGATGAATTTGCTGATTATAATGATCCTTCTCAGCTAGCTGGCCTTGCGAATCGTGCAGATGTAGTCATTGATGCCTCTCTTTTTGCATCCTCTGCTGAAGCGGGTGTCGCACTCGTAAAAGATGGCGGTCACTATATCACTTTAACTAGTTCACCTGCAGCCCCTTTAGATAAATCAATTCATATAATTGATATGCGCAGAAATGCTGAGATGACGGATAAAAAAGCAATGGATTACTTAATTGATTTGCATGAAAAACAACCAATTGAAGTAAAACCTACTACCGTCTATCCACTCTCACTCCAAGGTGTAGTTGATGCACACACTACTTTAGAAGCAGGTACCCTTTCTAAAAAAATCTTATTGAAGAATGAGATGAATTAAATAGTTTAAAATAAAAATGAAAATCGCCTGAAAATAAGGGATTGTCATTTTTTATTCTGTTCTTTATGAAATACCATTTCATCATTGTCTTTATTTCACAATACTTACTTATGATACGGTTCATTTTTCATAATGCGGAAGCTTCGATAAATTTGTTCTACGAGAACGAGCTTCATTAACTGATGAGGGAGTGTCATCTTACCGAAAGAGATTTTTGTGTCTGCTCTTTTCAGTACGTCTTCATGTAAGCCAAGTGATCCGCCTATGACGAATACTTGTTTACTATGACCGTATGTTAATAAGTTTTCGATTTCCTTAGACATTTCCTCTGAAGTACGCTGCTTTCCTTCAATTGCTAAAGCAAAGACGTAAGCATCTTGTGGAACTTTTGCTAAAATGCGTTCAGATTCCTTTTTCTTCACGATCTCCATCTCGGCATCGCTTAATTGTTCAGGTGCTTTTTCATCAGGAACTTCTATTAAATCGAGCTTAGTGTACGCGCCTAAGCGTTTAGCATACTCTTCTATTCCCAATTTTAAATACTTTTCCTTTAGTTTTCCGACTGATATGATGGTGATACCCACAGCATTATCCACTCTTTTCCAGTAATTATAAACAACTTATCCACAAAACTTATGCACATATCCACAGCTCACACTATATATTGTGTGGGATTATTTGTTCCCTACAATATATTCGGCTTGTTCTTCGCAGTAATCGCACTTTGTGGATAACTTTTCCGCTTCTTCTAGCTTCTCCATAATTGGAAAATCTTTTTCGTTTCCTACAAACATATCCAGTGCATGTCCAATATGATTTTCACAGCTTTTAATCTCCATTATTTGACCTTCTTTCTGTTTTCAGAATATATCAAAAGTTATACACAATTCTCTTGTGTTTATCCACAATCTATTGTACCAAACAAAAAGAAAGCAGCAAAGGATATTGATATCCCCTACTGCTTCCTATCTTTTCGTAATTTCAAATTTTTACAAGTTATCCACAATTATTTTGTTACTGTGCTTTTTAATTCAATTGTTTTGTTGATAATTTCACCATTGCGATAGACTTTTATTTTAACAGAATCTCCTACACTCTTACTGTATAGTACCTTGCGTAATTCAATTGCATTACTTACTTTCTCTCCATCCATTTCTACTACGACATCATATTGTTCAATGCCCGCTTTATCTGCTGCAGAGCCACTTTCTACCTGACCAATAACCACACCTTCTGTTACGTCAGTTGGTAGATTAAGTGTTTGTTTTTGATAGAAAGCTGGTACTTCTGTTAAATCAATTAGAGATACGCCCATTGCTGGTCGCTCAACTGTACCTTTCGCTTCTAATTGTTCAATGATCGGGATAGCTGAGTTAATAGGAATAGAGAAGCCTAATCCTTCCACTGTATCCTCTGAAATTTTCATCGAGTTAATGCCAATTGTTTGTCCTGCTAAATTAACTAATGCTCCACCTGAATTACCTGGGTTGATTGCAGCATCTGTTTGTAATACCTCTGCATTCCAGTCTGCTGTACCATCTCCGTTAATATCCATTGGTACGGTGCGATCTTTACCAGAGATTACCCCTGTCGTTACAGAGCCATATAAATCTAATCCTAATGGATTTCCAATTGCAATAACCGTTTCACCTTGTTTTAATTTATCTGAGTCACCAAAGGTCGTAACGGTTGTGGCATGCTTAGCATCCATTGTAATAACAGCTAAGTCTGTCCAAGGATCCGTTCCGACTAATTCGGCTTTTACTTTTTTACCTGAAGCTAGTGTGACTTCTAATTCATCTGCTTCTTCTACTACGTGATTGTTCGTCACAATATAAGCTTTGCCACCGGCTTTTTTGTAAACAACGCCTGAGCCACTTCCTGTTGCTTCTGAGCTCTCTGCATCATCTGAAGTTGGTGAACTATTGCCGAAAATATCTTCTGCTGATTGTTTCTTTTGTATATTCGAAATGCCGACAACTGCTTCTTTTGCTTTATCTACTGCATCAGTTACATTCGTTGTGACATCTGTTGATACCTGTTCTGTTGATACTTTAGGTGTATTCGAATTAGAGGTCGTTGAGAATGAATCTGAAACGGAGGGTAGAATCATCCATACTAATAAAGCACCAGTAATTACACCAATTAGGCCCGTTAAGAAATAACCAAGTTTACTACCATTTTTCTTTTGTTTCCTACTTGGATTATCTTGTAGCTGCTGTTTTTCTGATTCATAAAATGGCTGACTTTTTTGTTGTTCAGCCTGTCTTTGTTGCTCCGCATATTGTTGACGACGGATTCTCGCTTCTTCTGCTTCTCTTTCTCGTTCCGCATTTTCACGCTCTGCCTCACGTCGTGCACGCTCTAATTCTTTATCATCAAAATTATCCATTCATAAAGCCTCCCATCATTCTTTCATAGTCTCATGATAAATCGCTAAGATGAAAATTAGATGAAAATTGTATAAATTTCATCTCAAAATTCAAATCTATTTTCCATATTCCCTTTCTAAATTCCATCAAACGCTAAAAAAATTTAAAAATGATGTTTATATGCATACAAAAAAACTACACCACCATTTGTTAGACTAATCTAACAAGCGGTGTGTAGTTCAGATAAAACAATGTAGTTAAGCTTTCTTAAACTAATACAAGTTTCGTTGGCTCATCGGCATCTGTATCATGTAAATGAACAAATTCACCTGGTAGAATGCCAACTGACTGTAATGTTTGAGAAACACTCATACGCGCTAAATCTTTCATATTATTATCTTTACTTAAATGTGCTAAGTATATTTGTGTTTCTTTTTCAAAAACAACATCACTCATAGCAATCGCTGCATCCTCATTGCTAACATGACCTACGTCGCTTAAAATACGACGTTTTACAGACCATGGATGTGGACCCATTTGAAGCATCCCTACATCATGATTACTTTCAAAAACAAAGGAATCTGCGCCACGTATAATTCCCTTCATTCGGTCACTAACATAGCCTGTATCAGTAATAACGACTAATTTACGACCATTCTCATGAAAAGTATAAAACATAGGGTCTGCTGCATCGTGAGAAACACCAAAGGATTCGATATCTAATCCTCCAAAGGTTTTTACTGTTTCCATATCAAACTGAAAACGCTGCTCTGTTGGTACTTTACCAATCAAACCATCCATTGCCTGCCATGTTTTTTCATTCGCAAAGATTGGTACATTGTATTTACGCGCCAACACACCGACACCTTTGATATGATCCGTATGTTCATGCGTCACAAGAATACCTGATAATTTTTTTATATCTCGGTCAATTTTCTGAAAAAGTTGATCCATTTTTTTGCCGGTCAGTCCTGCATCTACGATAAAAGCTTGATCTCCACTTTCTACATAAACAGCATTGCCTGTACTGCCACTAGCCAACACACTAAATCGCATTCTAAAAGACCCCTTATTCATTTACTCAACTTTGTATCCTACTATGAAGCATTATTTTTTTGTCTCTTTTACCTCATAGTCAATACCAGCGCTTTTCTTACTCTCAAACTCAATGTTTTTTTCGATTTCTAAAATTTGACTATCAATCGCATTTACAAAAAAGTCGACTTCTTGCTTCTTATTACTCTCATTCGGAACTTTTGCACGAATATGCCAAGTCGGTGAAAGTACCTGGGTTTCAGTTAAGGGAACAAGTGTAGAATAACCTAATTCGACAAAGGTTATATCTGTTTTATCCTTTAAATAACCTTTTTCAAAGATAGCTTTGATTGCTTGAATTGGTTTAATATAGGCACTTTTTTCACCAATCGGCTTGAGTGAGCCGAAAATGGTTTGTTCATAATTCGTCACTTCATTTTTATCTGTCCAGTATACTTTTACCGATGCACTTTGATTATAAAAAATCGGTTGGTCATCTGTCACCTGGAAAAAGATTGCCTCATGTTTTGTTTTATCAATACTCCACAGTTTATATTCTGAGCCTTTATAAACTTCTTTTTCGATAAACTCATTTAAAGCCTTGGCAGATAGTTCTTTAAGTGGCGTCGCTTTTTTCATAGCACCTTCAATAATTGTATCATCTCGTATTGTAATGTTTTGATTTTCCGAAAAATCGATGATATCCTGCTGGTCAAAATTTTTGATTTTACCTGATATATACGTTATTTTATCTGTTGCTGCAGGTAATTTAGGAATGGTAATATCCGCACTTTTCAAATCATTTTCAACACTTGATTCACCAATAATATCAAGCTCTTGATCTTCATTATAGTTGTTGACGTACACTGAATAGAGAAAAACGTTTAGGATTGAAAAGACAATAATAAAAATTGTTTTCGTTTTATTCCAGTCCACTTACGTCACCTCCTACAACTGCATCCTTCTGCTTCACAGCATGCCAGACATCATCTATGCGATAAAACCAAGTTGGTTCAAATAAATAAATAGATGATCTTGTTGCATCTTTCTTCATTGTTAAACCAATGCGTAAAGCGGTTATCTTATTAAAGTCCACCTTTTTATCTACCATTAATTTATGCACAATTTGTTCGCCAGATACGAGTTCCACTTGCTTGTTCTTTTCCTGCGGCAAGTAAGCTAGCTTATAGGTTGGTCGAATATAACGATAGATACGCCCATTTCCCCAATAAACTTCTATTTTTGTCGTACCTAAATCTGTTTCATAGACTGGTAAATTTTCAATATACAGCTGGTAGTCTACACTTTGAGCGTTGTAATCTACATTAGAATAACGATAGTCTCCAGTCCAACCTGCATGTTCATTTATAAAATTAAATGTATTGCTAATAAGATGTGTTTTTTGAATATTTTCTTGATTTTCTGTGGCTGTTGAATCTACAAAGCTTTCCATATACAGATTTCGATCCACTGTCATAATCGATTTATCATCTGAATATTTCTCAATACCTGTTTGATTATCTGGACTCATCTTAACAATCTTCGGATTAACAAATAATGCCGTTTTAAAATCCTCAATACTAATTGAAGAAATTAAGTACTTATACTGCGCCATTTTTTGTGTTTCCACAGGTAGGAACAGCGTATTCGTATTTTCTCTTTGGAATGGCACATATTGCTTGAATGACTTCATATTTGCCAATAGATTATTCTCGAAATTCTTTTCGCTCTTCACCATAATTTTCGCACGATACAACTGTTTTTGTTTCGAATTAGAGAAAAATACCGTTAATTCATTTGTCGGTACATCATCTTTATTTAAGCTACTCCAGCTAATAATTAAATGGTCAAAGCTTACTTCAGGCACTTTTTTAGCTGACATCGGTAAGATATTTTGGAAAGTTATCATCGGTACTTCACTATCAAATTGGAAAATCATTCGATTATCCAATAACATTAAATCGTTTAATTTAGCGACGCTAAAATTATTACTGACAGGAGAAATATCAGAAAGCTCCCATTTTTTTAGTTGCTTAAAAGTTGTTTCCATCTCTTCTGTATCTGCCGTACCTGTCCACATACCATCCTTATGCAAGAGCAATCGATAAGGTTGTACAACATCTGATAGTTGACGTTTACTTTCCATAGAAACCGTGACAGAATCCGCTTTTTCAACGGTTTCATAATGTGGTCGATAAGACCAAATACTAAATGTTAAAGTAATGCTGAGCAGCACTAATACGGTCAGAACAACGGATTTAGTCTGTTCTAAATATTTCAATCCCACTCACCATCCTCTTCAGCGTTATTTGGTAAAGTAAAGAATATAGATGTTCCTTTACCTTCAACTGATTTCGCCCAAATACGCCCACCATGTGCATTAATCATTTCTCTAGAAATAGCTAAACCTAAACCAGTTCCACCCATAGAACGCGCTCTGGCTTTATCTACACGGTAAAAACGATCAAAGATGCGGTCCACATTTTCTGGAGGAATCCCCATACCAGTATCTTTTATTTCTACTAGTATTGTTTCTTCATCTGAAGTTAATTTAAAGCGAATATATCCACCATCCGGCGAATATTTCAATGCATTTGAAATGATATTATCAATAACCTGTGTAATTTTATCGGTATCTATTTCTACATAAATCGGCTGCTTAGGCAACTCACGAATAAATTTAACTTCTTTTGATTTAGACATCTCAAAACGATTGATAATTCGATTGAAAAACTTCACGAAATCAACAAAGTCTGTATTCAACTCATATTCACGACTATCCATTCTTGATAGTTGTAGCAAGTCGCTTACTAGACGAATCATACGCTCTGTTTCTGTACGCGTTACATTTAAGAAGGTAGGAGCGATTTCTTTATCTTCCCAAGCCCCTTCTGCTAATGCTTCCAAGTAACTTCTCATCGTCGTTAATGGTGTGCGTAACTCATGTGATACATTCGAAACAAATTCGCGACGTTCCATCTCAATTTTTTCTTGTTCCGTAATATCATGTAACACGGCAATTAAGCCGTTTACAAAACCAGTTTCTTTTTGGATGACCGAAAAATTTGCTCGCCAAATATAAGGGCGCTCATTGGAACTAAAATCGAGGTTGATACTATTTTGCATATGAATAAGATCTTCAAAAGAATAATCTTCATCGACGCCTAATACTTCAGTAATCGGACGCCCCATCAATTCATTATGCTCCACCTCTAATAAGCGTTGTGCAGGTGTATTAATTAAAATAACCTTCCCTTTTCTATCCGTAGCAATTACACCATCTGTCATATTCGTTAAGACAGAAGCTAATTTTCGGCGTTCACCCTCGGTCGTCGAATGGGCTTCTTGTAAACGATTCGTTAAGTGATTAAAAGATACGGCTAACTGACCTATTTCATCATTACCATATACTTTTACCTTCCTTGAAAAGTTTCCTTTTGCCATAGCAACAGCCTGTCTTCTCATATCTGAGATTGGCTTGGTGATGGTTTTAGATATAAATATACCCAGTACGATTGTGATAATTAAAGCAATTGCTGTCCCACCCGCTAGGATTTTATTGATTGTTGCCATTTGTTCAAATACCGATTCAATATTGGATTTAACATAAATAACACCAATTGTTTTCCCTTGCGATTGGATAGGTTTCACAACTACCCACACACGCTTGTCTGTTTTGCCATCAATTGCAATTTTCACTACTTGTGATGAAGTCGTCAATGCTTGATTAACTTGCGCATCTGTTGAGCGTTGGCCTACAAGCGATTGGCTACTACTATCTGATGTGGCTAAAATGCGATTATGAGAATCTACTACACGAATTTCTCGAATATCTTCCGAAGAAAGACCACTTAAAATATCTTTAATATTCGACTCCATAGAAGCTTCATCTTCTGTATGAGGCTTGGTCATTTCTTCTTTCACACTAAATTCAACTAAACTAAGACGCTCTGTAATGGAGACTTCAAAGTTATCAATTAGCGTGGCTTCCAAGCGATTCGCAAAATATAAGCCCATAATTTGCATAGCTATTAATATTAAAAGTACATAAATCAATACAACTTTTACTTGTACTGATTTAAAAAAGCCCACTTTTTGCATGCAACATTACTCCTGTTCAGGATTTCTCAAATAGTATCCGACACCACGACGTGTAACAATCCATGCTGGATGACTTGGATTATCCTCAATTTTTTCACGTAAACGGCGAATGGTTACATCGACCGTACGAACATCACCAAAATAATCATAGCCCCATACAGTTTGTAATAAATGCTCACGCGTCATTACTTGCCCGATATGTTTCGCTAAATAATGTAATAACTCAAATTCGCGATGTGTTAATTCAATTGTTTGATCACGTTTTAACACTAAGTAAGCTTCTGGTTGAATAATCAACGAACCAACGACAATATCATTTGAAGTTTCTTCTTCTTTTTCAACTGCAGTCGTCGCTTGGTGTCTACGCATATTTGCTTTTACACGTGCAACTAATTCACGTGTACTAAACGGTTTTGTAACATAGTCATCTGCACCTAATTCAAGTCCTAAAACCTTATCAATTTCAGAATCCTTAGCTGTAATCATAATAATCGGTGTGTCATATTTTTTACGAACTTCTCTTACAACTTCCATACCATCACGTTTTGGTAGCATGATATCTAATAAGATTAAATCTGGTTTTTCTTCTTCTACTTTTTCAAGGGCCTCGTCACCATCATACGCTGTGACTACTCGGTAGCCCTCCTTCGTTAAATTAAATTGTAATATATCTGCAATCGGCTTCTCGTCATCTACTACTAATACTGTTTTATCCAATTCATTTCATCCTCTCTAGCATACATAATTCTCTATCTAAACCCCGTTGGAATTTAAGTTTCTTATTTAATTACTCTAACATGCTTTAGCTTTCATCGCATCTTTAGGCATTTCAATTGATTTATTCCCCAGGAAATAAATCAAACTATTTTATACCTATATTTAATTTATCATATATTACCAACTTCATCGCTTTTGCAATTAGATTGTAACGAAATTGAAAGAAAGAACAT
>JAGHSJ010000058.1 GCA_018065935.1 Candidatus Kurthia equi | reverse complement strand
ACACCTCACGCGGTAGCTCGTATCATGGCTAAAATTTTAGCACCAGATCCTGTTAGTGGCGTAAAATGTTATGATCCAAGTGCGGGTTCGGGTACCTTATTAATGAGTATTGCCCACCAAATTGGGGAAGAAAACTGTACAATTTACTCGGAAGATATTTCACAAAAATCTTCGAATATGTTGCGCCTTAACTTAGTGCTAAACAATTTATCGCACAGTATTCCAAACATCATTAAAACCAATACCATTGCCGAACCAACGTACTTAAACGAGAAGTTCGATTACATAGTATCTAATCCTCCATTTAAGTTAGATTTTTCCAATTTTAGAGAAGACTTACAAAAGGATGCGTTTAAAGATCGTTTCTTCGCAGGTATTCCTAATGTTCCTAAAGCCAAAAAGGAATCAATGGCAATTTACTTAATGTTTATCCAACACATCATGTACAGCTTATCCGAAAATGGAAAAGCAGCTATCGTTTTGCCTACAGGTTTTATTACGGCACAAAGTGGTATCGAAAAGAAAATTCGTCAAGCCATGATAGAGCGTGGATGGTTACGTGGTGTAGTTTCTATGCCATCTAATATTTTTGCAAGTACTGGAACCAATGTTTCGGTGGTGTTTTTAGATAAAAATGCCGATAACGAACACATTGTGTTAATGGATGCGTCAAAGTTAGGAACAACGGTAAAAGACGGGAAGAACCAACGCACCGTTTTAACGCAAGAGGAAGAGGCTAAAATCATCGAAACTTTCAACAACAAAGAAGCCGTAGAAGAGTTGAGCGTAGTGGTTGCTAAAGAAGAAATTATTGCAAAAAACTATTCGTTATCAGCAGGACAATACTTCGAGGTAAAGATTGAATATGTGGACATTACTCCCGAAGAGTTCCAACAAAAAATGAACGATTTCGAATCACGCTTACAAGCTTTATTTGAAGAAGGCAACGCCTTAGACCAAGAAATTCAGAAACAATTAAAAGGGTTGAAGTATGAATAATGTTCAGTTAAAAGAAATAGTTCAATATTCTAAAAATAGAATATCGTATGATAAATTAAATATAAAAACCTATATTTCAACCGATAACTTACTTCAAAATAAATTAGGAGCAATACAAATAAATAGTTTACCATCATCCGTTATTAATACACCAAAGTATGAATTTGGAAATATTTTAGTTTCTAATATAAGACCTTATCTTAAAAAAATCCTTTATGCTAAGAATGAAGGTGGTGTTTCTTCAGATGTACTAACGTTTGTAGTTAACGAAGGTTTTGATCCAAGGTTTGTTTATTACAATTTATTTCAGGATTCTTTTTTTGAACATATGATGGCTGGTTCAAAAGGAACCAAAATGCCTCGGGGAGATAAAAATCAAATTCTAGAATTTGAAATCTCTCAATTTAGTTTACAGACCCAACAAAAAATAGCAGCTGTACTTTCAGCATTAGACGATAAAATCGAAGTCAACAACAAAATCAATGCAGAGTTAGAAGCTATTGCAAAAACATTGTACGATTATTGGTTTGTCCAATTCGAGTTTCCAAATGTAGAAGGTAAACCTTACAAATCATCTGGTGGTGAAATGGTTTACAACCCAACGTTAAAACGTGAAATTCCTGAAGGATGGGAGGTGAAAGAATTAAATGAAATAGCTAAAGTTATTATGGGTCAATCACCAAAAGGTGAATCCTATAATGAGGAAGGTAATGGTGTTTTATTAATCAACGGTGCTGCTGATTATGAAGGGAATTATTTAAAACCAAGAATATATACATCAGCTCCAACAAGATTGTGTGAAGTTAATGATTTAGTTTTTTGCATAAGGGCTACTATAGGAAAATTAACTTACGCTGAAGATAAATTTTGTTTAGGTCGAGGTGTTGCAGGTGTTAGAGTTAATTCATTGAATTATACAGAATATATTTTTTATTCATTAAATCAAGAAATTGAGAGATTCAAAAAACACGCATCAGGAAGTATAATAGTTGGAATAACAAAAGAAGATTTAACTGACTATAATGTATTAATACCAAGAGAAAATATTTTAAATAATTTCCATAAAATATTACACCCAATTCATTCTAAAATGAGAATGAATTCAAAACAAAACCAAGAACTATCACAATTACGCGATTGGTTATTACCAATGCTAATGAACGGGCAAGTAACGGTGGAGTAAGAGAAAATTAATTTTAATAGATAACCTCAACAAATAATCCTGTTGAGGTTTTTTTATGCAGAATAAATTGTAGGTGCAGGTCCTTGTATAGTAAACTTCAATATAATC
>JAGHSJ010000215.1 GCA_018065935.1 Candidatus Kurthia equi | reverse complement strand
GTGGTATCATTATAAGTATATAGAAGGATAGGGGTGGGATGATGTTCTTTTTAAAACAAAAAGAAATAATAAAAATTGAAAATAATGATTTATCACATGTTGGCATTTTTCTGGATGATAGGGAAGTTAGATTACAGACAGAGATGATTGATTTACAGCGCCATGATCTATGTTTAATTGCAAATTCACAAAAATACTTTATACCGCATATTAGCGATATGGTGGATGGATTTTACGAAGCTGTAGGAAAAGTACCCCACTTAACTGCTCTCATCAACGAAAAAAGTTCAATAGCTCGTTTACGTCAAACTCTAAATAAGCATATTACACAAATGTTGAGTGGTCGCATTGATGATCCATATGTAGAAGCTAGACGCATAGTTGGGCGTGCTCATTTACGTATAAACTTATACCCTAAATGGTATTTAGGTGCTTTTCAAAAACTAGAATTCGAACTTCGTCAGGTTATTATAGACATGCCTATTTCAATAGAAGATAAATGGCAATTAACTGATTCTATTGGTAAACTATGTAATTTCGAACAACAGCTTGTTCTTGATGAATATGATAAATATTCAAGAACAGTAATCAAACAACAGCAAGAAGAAATCAAACAACGTGTTCGCGAAGATTTAGGTTCTATTTCTAGCGCTTTAGAAGCACAGGCTGTTCAAACTTCTGAGGCAGTTGATGAGTTAATGAAAAATACAATTGAAGTAGAAAAAAATATCCATATGACCATTAAAGAATCCGAAGCGACAAAACAAGCATCAAAAGGTGGGTTTAATCAAATGCTTCATTTAAGCACTCAAACCACTTCCATTCATGATAAAACGAATGAAATGTCTGCTATGGTACAAGACTTGGATAACTCTTCAAGTGAAATGAAGGATGTTATTGAAATGGTGAAATCCATTGCAAATCAAACGAATCTACTAGCATTAAACTCAGCTATCGAAGCTGCACGCGCTGGTGAACATGGGAAAGGCTTTGCCGTAGTTGCTGAAGAGGTACGTAAACTCGCAGATCAAACGAAAACATCTGTTGAACAAATTGCTGTTTTAATCGAGGAATCGACAGTTGTTACTACACATGTTGTATCTGCTATTAATGAAATTCAAACACTTGTAAATGAAGGTACGAAACAAAATAATTTATTAAAAGAATCCTTCGATAATATTTCCACAAGCGTATCTAAAACGATTAATGATGTTGAATCTGTTGGTGAACAAATTACTACATTATCTACTATTATTAACTCGATGACATCGGCTTCTTCCGAACTTAAACACTCTGCTGTCGAATTAGATCAGACAATTCAAACATTTTAACGAAAATACAAGCGAAGAAAATATCGTGTAAACCTTACTTTCTTTAGACATTCAGATTTATATTTTTGTATCTACATATAAAAAAACAGCACCCCTAAGGATGCTGTTTTTATTTTGATAAAATTAGTTTTCTAATTTTAATGATTTAGTTGAGGCAGCGTGAAGTTGTTTGAACAACTCTTCGTTTTCTACTAATTTTTGTCCATAAGAAGGAATCATTTCTTTGATTTTTGGTTCCCATTTTGGCATTTCGCTAGCGAAACATTTGTTCATAACATTAAGCATAACTTGAACAGCTGTTGAAGCACCTGGTGATGCACCAAGTAATGCAGCTACTGAACCATCTTGTGATGTGATAATTTCTGTACCAAATTGTAAAGTACCTTTACCTTTATCAGTATCTTTAATTACTTGTACACGTTGACCTGCGATTACTGTTTCCCAATCTTCGTCTTTCGCGTTCGGGATGAATTCGCGCATTTCTTCAACACGTTGTTTTTGACTAAGCATAATTTGACCAACTAAATATTTAGTTAAACCCATTTCTTTAGCGCCACATGCTAATAGTGTAAATAAGTTATTCGGTTTAATTGAAGCGAATAAATCCATGTTAGAACCTGTTTTAAGGAACTTAGGAGAGAATCCACCGAATGGTCCGAATAATAATGATTTTTTACCATCAATGTAACGAGTATCTAAGTGAGGTACTGACATTGGTGGTGCACCAACTGATGCTTTACCATAGATTTTCGCATGGTGTTTATCTGCTACTTCTTGGTTTTTACATACTAAGAATAAACCACTTACAGGGAAACCACCGATATGTTTACTTTCAGGAATTCCTGTTTTTTGTAATAGGTGTAAGCTACCGCCACCAGCGCCTAAGAATACAAATTTAGCTGTATGAGTTGCTAATTTACCATCTGCACTTTTAACTTTAACTTCCCATAAACCTTCTTTAGTACGTTTTACATCTGTAACTGAGTGATTGTAATTAATTTCAACACCTTGTTTGTCAAGGCTATCCATTAATGTACGTGTTAAAGCACCGAAGTTTACATCTGTACCTGAGTTGATTTTTGTAGCAGCAATACGGTCTCCTTCTTTACGACCTTCCATTACTACTGGCATCCATTGTTTTAATACTTCTGGATCCTCAGAGAATTCCATACCTTCAAATAGGTGATTGTTTGAAAGAGCTTCAAAACGTTTTTTAAGGAATTTAACGTTTTCTTCTCCACGAACCATACTCATATGAGGAATTGGCATAATGAATTTTTCTGGGTTTTTAATTTTGTTATTATCAACTAAATATGACCAGAATTGACGTGAAACTTGGAATTGCTCATTTACATTAATTGCTTTTTTAATGTCTACTGAACCATCTTTTAATTGAGGTGTGTAGTTTAATTCACAAAGTGCTGAGTGACCCGTACCTGCATTGTTCCATTCGTTCGAACTTTCTTCGCCGGCTTTGTCGAGTTTTTCAAAAACTTTAATATTCCACTCTGGTGATAATTCTTTAATGAATGTTCCTAATGTAGCACTCATGATACCAGCACCGATTAAAATAACGTCAGTAGTTGTTTGTTTGTTACTCATTTTTACCATCCTTATATACTGTATATTTGCAGAATGAATGTAGGCGCTAACTCTACAAAACATGATAACAAGTAGAGATTCTGCCTCAGCACTTACTTTTCTGTATCCAAAATATCCTTATCATAGTGTATCATATTTATTTCGAGAATAAAATAATTGCGAAAAAAGTGATAAATTGGTGGACAAGAATTAACAAAATAGATACATAACACAGGAAATTATATATTTTTTGTACCATAAAATGCAATTATTCAGCCTATGAATGTTAAGGAAATGACCGAGTAGTCATTTTTAATGGGACAATTAAAGTCTTTTAAAACCATTTTGTTGTGCGTATTTATAACTTTTTATTAACTTATCCTCATGATAGCTTTCAAAATAAATTTTGCAATTTTTTTGCACACGCAATTTTTTATTTCTTTCTATTAAAAGATGTAAATACGTTTCATGAGCTAACTTATCACTTTTCTTAGTATTACAACTCGGACAGGCCAACACAAAATTCCACAAGCAATCATTTTGCACATAACTCCATGGAATAAAGTGATCTACATGTGCAGAAATGATTTTTTTTTGACAATAAAAGCATTCATTGACTCCCGTTTGTCTTAAAATCACTTCAAATTCTTTTAGAGAACTGCGCTTAGAAACCGTCTCTATTTTTGCTAAGAGTCCACTACCCTTCTCAGAAGAATTATTTTTATCTAAATACAAGGCAAATTGATAATTATTCACATCTACTAACATTCGTTTATATTTAAGAATAAATTCAATGTACAATGGATTCATTTTTATGATTTCCGTTTTCTTATCGAAAGAGTAAATCTCTTCATTAAAATCTCCAAATGTTGCACCTACTACATTTACTTTCCCTACACGTTTAATTTGTTTACTAATAACTTCACGCTGCTCTAAATTAATTTTTTCATAGCTCCATTCATCGGGAATATCATATGATTTTTGAAAATCTTCTATGATTCGCTGAACAGCCGCTTTCTTTGAGTTCATACTTGATTGTTCTAGATGATGACACGCTACGAGATTCCAAGCGATAGCTGTAAAAGAATCAAATACTTTTTTAAAAGTTACTTCATTATGAGCCGTTACATCTGCTATATTTTCTATTAAAGCTTTAAAAAAGATGAATTTATATGATGTTGCATTTTTTCCATGATAAAAAAACTTTTGCACAGAGCACCAAATTTCAGCCTCTATTAATTGTCTTTCATTGTATACACCTGAAGACAATTCATAATACTTTTTCATTCATCATTCACCTCTAATAAGAAAATACGCTTCTCAAAGCCCCCTCTTTTGATTTTCTTATCTAAACGTACGCTTTCCAATTCCTCAAGGGAAATTTGATTCATCTCCGCAGCTGCATATACTAGTTCTAAAATATCCGCCAATTCACCTGTGATTTCTTCCCTACTGTTCGCTTGTTCAAATTCTTTGACCTCTTCATAAAGCTTTTTTTGCACCGATTTCGCAAATTCACTTGGATTTAATATTTTAGAGGAATAGGTTAACTTTTCCCTTTCCAACACTTCTAAAATACGATCCCTAACCAACTTATTGTATACAGGCATACGCTACCTACTTTCATAGTTTAATTTACCTGTATTTTACAGTAAGTCTGATTGAATACAATATTTTAATATTTATAATTAC
>JAGHSJ010000106.1 GCA_018065935.1 Candidatus Kurthia equi | reverse complement strand
ATTTTATAAAAAGTAACAAATTCAAATGACACTTTCCAAGAAGAGGGGTATAGATAAATGTTCTTCATATCTTGGCATGTGTTTTTTTATTTTTTGCTTGTTTAATAATTTCAAATGAAGAATCGGATGAAATTCCTTCGTAATGATGAAATTCTGAAGAAGTATTATTTAAAAGAGGGAATTAAAGACTGGTAGAAATTGAAATTCACTACCATTTAATTAACTGATTTTTCAAAATATAAGAGCTGAGTGAGAAGTATAGACTAGATTTAATAAAACCTGTAGTAAAAGAGATGGAATCATTGGCTTTCATTAAAAACCGGCATAGACTAGAATGGATTATAATGGCATTATTTGTTAATTTGAAAGATGCGAAGTCGTTGTTTTTGGGAACAGTTTGGATAACATACTTAAAAGAGGTGTTTATATTGAAGTGGGGTATTATGAGCGCAGCTAATATAGCTTTTGATGAATTTGTGCCTGCTTTGAGACGTTCAAAAACTGGAATAGCCTATGCAATTGCCTCTCATTCACCAAAGAGAATGAGTCAGTTTCATATAGCGACACAATATGATAGCTACGAAGATCTATTAGAAGACTCGGAAGTGGATGCTGTCTATATTGCATTACCCAATGCACTACATCATAAAATGGTTATTCTTGCACTCGAAGCAGGAAAGCATGTTTTAGTAGAAAAACCAGCTACGATTTCTTTAAATGAAATGAGAGAAATATCTGTTGTTGCTAGGCGGACAAAAAAACAATTTTTAGAGGGCTATACGTATCAACATCATAAACAGCATGAGGTAGTCCAACGTTATTTGCCTAAAATAGGCGATATGAAACAAATAAATGCACATATTAGTTCACAGCAAGAAGATGCTTCTAACTTTCGTTTGCAACGCGATTTAGGTGGTGGAGCAATGAATGATGTCGGTGGCTTTTGCATGCATGTCATTACACAGTTGCTCGGATTTCAGCCAAAAAAAATTAGCCTGATTAGTAACGGTTTATCTGAAAAAAAGGTAGATTTAACAAGTTCTTGCACAATGATGGATGCTAATGGGAAATTGGCCACTTTTACATGTTCAATGGAGATGCCTTTTTCTGATTACTATGAAGTAATCGGTGTGGATGGATCAATCAAAGTAACAAATTGTTTTCATATAGATTCTTCTAGTCAAAATAAAGTGGACATTGAGTTGTTTGATTCAAATGGAGTCAGCACACATCAAGAAGAGATTATGGATGATCCATTTCTTCGTCAAATTGAGTATTTTGAACAGCTTACCACAAACCCTGAGCATCAAAAATTACAAATCCGACAATCACTAGACATGGCGTATTATATTGATGCAGCCTATCACTCCGCCCTCGAGGATGGCAAGCTGATTAATCTAAGTAGTGTATATAGTATGTAAATTATAAAAATTATGAATGTGGATAGGCAACACTTAGTTGGACAGAAATGATAAGGTTTAGAGGGCGATTTCTAATCCGCCCAATTAAGAAGCGCTTTATATGGAGCAATGTGCATGATAGCCTTTATTGGCTAATGCATCCTAAT
>JAGHSJ010000376.1 GCA_018065935.1 Candidatus Kurthia equi | reverse complement strand
AATGGAACTGATCTTCTTTTATAATCGCTAATAAATCTTGTAAATTATCAGCAATTGGGTGTGGATCGTACAACTCCCATTTACCTGAAGCTCGCATCCAATACAAGGACCAAGAATTCGTGGTTTTCGTAAATCGTATTTTTGCAAAATTGGACTGAATTAACTCATTTGGATTATTCCAAAATGGACGAATAGTATATAAAATGGCAGTATTCTTTTCCCAAGAATACCCATAATCTAATTGTTTGCGTATCTCGTGATCTTCTGGTCGTAAGCCTTCTACAAATTGTTTAATATATACTTCGCTAATACTAATTTCTTTTCCCATTTGAATAGTTTTTATAGTAGTTCAGTTTTTTACCCCTCCATCGTTGCCAAGCGACTTAACAACAACGATTGAAGTAAAGTGAGTTTTTGGTTTTCTTGTGTTTTTATAGCTTTTTCCTCAATTAAATATGAGAACTTTTCTAGTTGATTATTATCCATATCTTGTGGCAAAATCAAGTTTAATTCCTCAATAATTTGTTTACTTAAATTCGCTTGTGCTCCCCCATTTGCAAGTGTAACAATATGATTTTGCTGATTTAATAAAGCATAATATAAAAAAGACATTTTATTCTTATCACTACTTATCATAGCACAACAAGCTTGATTAGTTGTTAATTCCTTTTTTAGATAAGCTAACTGACCAGCTGTTGCACCATACATTGCCATTAAAACTGAATCAGACGGAATTAATTTAGTAGAACTATTTTTAAATCCTTCTTTTGAAATGTATTCTTCTGAATCAAAAACTACGTTGTTAGATATTTCACCTGTTTTTAACCAAGGAATATCTCTTGAATTCCAATAATCTAAGTTATCTCTACTAGGAGTAGCTCCGTTTTTCATTTCATCACAAAAGTCTTTTACTTTTACAACCTCCCAACCCCCAGGTATCTCCTTTTCTAATTCTTGGTTGTACACCATTGCACCACCCGAAGATTTATAAGGTTTACCTTCTTCGTTCGGGAATTCAAAATCAACAAACCATTGTTTATACAAAGTTTGCGCAGTGGCTTCTAACTTCTCGCAAATTTGTTCGTTGACTTTTATTTTGTTTTCTACCGCTTGGTATTGCGCTACTAACTCGCGTTGTTTTTCGATGGATGGAACTGGTAATTCAACACTACACATATCTTCCCAATCAAATACTTCACGTACACTTCCTATCGAATGATAGCGTGCATAACGATCAAACTCAGGGCGTGTAAACCACATCATTAAATAATCTGGATTTAATTGATTTTCATCAATTATTTTAAAAGTTGTATATGCTTGAGAAACTAAAGCTTTATCGTAAGATTTTAATAATGCAACTCCAATTTTATCTCCTCTTCTATATGTGTCAGGAATGTAAGTAAATTCATTTCTTGATAAAATTTTATACTTACTCATATCTGTTCCAACTGTATTTGCAATAGATGGAATAAATACTTTTTGGACAGACACACCTAGTAATGGTAAATCAAGTAATTCTTTATTTCTATCATCAACTACTTGAATAAATTCACCCAATTTTTTATAACTCATAGCCCAACGATTTAAACACGTTTGCTACTTCTTGTTTCAAGGTTTCTTCTTGCTGAAACAAGTCTTTCAATTCGGCTTGCAACGTTTGCATTTGCGTATCGTAATCGATATTTTCGTCACGGTTGACAAACTCAATGTATTTACTTGGCACTAACGAATAATCTTTTTTACGGATTTCTTCT
>JAGHSJ010000414.1 GCA_018065935.1 Candidatus Kurthia equi | reverse complement strand
ATGTATAATACATTTCGCACTGGAGAATTACCCAAGAGGCTGAAGGGGCGGGCTTGGAAAGCTCGTAGGTTCCGAAAGGGGCGCTAGGGTTCAAATCCCTAATTCTCCGCCATTACATTAAAAAAGCTCCCAAAATTGGTACAAGATGAAGGGAGCTTTTTTTATAAATATCTCAAGTATAAAAGCGAAAAATAATAGAAGCGTTTTATTTTTTAATTAGAGTGTTGATCCCACTTTACAGGTCTATTGCTCGAATTCCAGCTATCACTCCAACCAGCAGGTTGTTCTTTGGCCTCACAAGAAATAGTTAATGATGCACAACCGAAAAATACATCTTCGTCCATAGTAGTAACTGATTCTGGAACAAAAATTGATTCTAATGAAGTGCACTCACAAAATGCTACAGGGCCAATTTTTGTAACAGATGAAGGAATATTGATTTCTTTTAATTTAAAACAACGATAGAAACACTCATGGTTTATTGCTTTAATTTGGTTTGATAAAATACTAACACTTTCAAGTTTTGCACATTCAGAAAATACACTATATCCTAAATATTTCACGGATTCAGGAATTTCAACACTTTTTAAACGAGTACAACGATAAAATGCTTTGTCTTCAATCTTGGTTACACTTGATGGGATTGTAATTGATTCTAGATAAGAACATTCAGCAAAACAGTTACAAGATAAAATTTCAACACCATTTGGAATAAATGAATTCCTGCATCCAAGTAAGAGACTTTTTTTGGCCTTATTAATTAAACAATTGCAATTATCTCTACTATCATAATATTGATTCATTGGATCAACTTTTATTTCTTCTAAGGAAGAGCAATGTTTAAAAGCATCAGTTCCTATTAATTCAGTAGAGGCTGGAATATATAGTTTTTCAATGAGTTTACATGAATAGAATGCACTACCACCAATAGTTTTAACATTATTTGGTAGTTCTAATGTTTCTAATGATTCGCATCTATAAAATGCACCATTGCCAATTGATGTAATTGCATCTGTAAAAGAAATAGAAACTATCTTAGTACAATCAAAGAAGGCACTTTTATCAATTTCAGTAACTGTGGTACCAAACGATATAGCGGTAATAGTATTATTTGCCTCGCAATTGACCAGGCCTAAATTTGAAACCATTATGGTGTAGTCACCAGCACTTTGATATGTATGTGATGTTTCACTATTTGTTATTGCACCATCACCCCAATTAATTTTAAGTTCTTGACCTTCAATAGAACTTATAGAAACAAACTGAAATTCTAAATTACGTTTTAAAGTTACGTCGATAGATGTGACTGTAGGTTTTGTATCTGCATTAAATTTTGCAATGTATGTTTGATCTGAATGAACTTCTTCTAGTTCTTTATCCCAGCCAACAAAAGAATAATTACAAAATTCATTCCCCTCTTTTGCGGGAGTTTGCTTATTATATTCTGGTTTACTTCCTTCAGTGACATTGCTATCAACTTCAAGAACTGAACCATCATAATTTTTCCAAATAACAGTGTAGGTTTTTTGATTTTCACCACAGCCAGCCAATAATGAAGAACACATTAAAGGCAAAATAAAATTAACTAATTTTTTCATATGTAATAGTTTATCACATTATTTTATTAAAAAATAAAATTTTTAGACAATTCCCCCCATTGAATTACCAAGCAAGTGAAGCTCTGAATGCAGCTTCGTTATCTAACACAGTTGTGGAATCTAATCCAACATTGCAATAGATGCTATTTTCTTCAAAGATTCTAACTTGGATTGTCTTGCTCATACAGTCAACAACTTCACAGAATGTTGTTTCCCAGAACTTATTAACGTTTTGTTTATCTTCTCTAGTTGGGTATTGTTGATAAACAGATAATGCATAGTAATTGAAATAAAACTTAATGTACTCTTGAAGACTTGGATCTGGATCAAATAAGACGCCATAAGTCAAACCAGGACCTTCTCCAACGTTTTCGGTACGTGGATCAAAATGTTCATTCATACAGAGATCATATGATTCATAGAACCAGTGATATGAAATTTTGTCCATAAGGTTAAACATATCTACTTTATTTTCAACATTACCAATATTTTCTTGGATAGTTCTGAATCTACCTTCGCCTGATTTAATGTCTTCAAGCGTCCAAGCATATTTGTTTAAGTAAAAATTTGTATGTGCTAAACCGTTGATAGGAATGTCTTGAGCTGCACCTGCAGGACCCCAAGTTAAGTATTCATCAATTTTGGCTAAATCTTCTTTATTATCATCAAACCAATTAACACGTTTTGCAGTTGTAATATTAAATGCTTCACTTAAACCGATTTCGTTAAATTCGACTAATGAGGCTGCACCTGTAGCATCTGAAATTAAGAAACAATAGTTCCAGTATTCATATTTAGAATAGATATCAAGTGTTTTAACGTATTCTTTTGCTTCTTCTACAGTTGTACAGTTTTCACCAATATAACGTGGAAGCTCAAACATATGAATACGTCTTTTGCCTTTAAAGTTTTTAGGATCAGAGTGTTCCATTGAAAACATATCATCACCGTTTGGATAATGTTCGCCATGTCTCATATTAATTTCAATATGGAGACCAGTATCATTTAATACATCATCACACATGAACGGAAGTATTTTGTAGAAATGTTTTGAAATACCATTTTTCTCAACATCAACGTAATCTGGAGAATAATCTCTGAATGTGTAGGCTAGTCCGACAGTTTTGTGTCCACCTTCGACATTGGTGCGGACAACGTATGCGCACTTATTTGAAATATTAAGGTCCATATTACGACCAACAACACGATGTGGATTGCCATCTTCATCATATAAGAGTTTAGTAACTGCGCTACAGCCACCACCCCAGTTATCATTATTATCAGCCCAGAACTTGTCTGCGTAATCGTAATCAAGTTTGGTGTATGTATCTACTTCATAAAAATAATCCGCTAACTTGTGGAGTTTGTCTTTGATGTTACCACATCCCGCAAGTAATGAAACAGAACTAAGAAGTGCAATAGGTGTAAGTATCTTTATCTTTTTCATAAGGATTTCCTTGTATTATAGAATTCGACCAAAGATTTGAATGATCTACTATCTATAATTCCTTTCTTTGGGAACATGTGAGTTATTCATTTCACAGCAATGATATAATTCACGTATATGCTGTGGATTTGTA
>JAGHSJ010000160.1 GCA_018065935.1 Candidatus Kurthia equi | reverse complement strand
ATATAAAGGATTTCTACGTTCAATTTTCAGACACAAAAATTTATTCCAAATTATTAAATAATTTTCTTTACTTAATTTTAGCTTTAATTTGTAGTAAAAAGGAATAAAAATGTGTAAAATAAGTTTTTGAGAAGAAAAGGAAAGAAACGAGGTATGAATTAATGGATCCAAGATCAATCGAAGAATTGATAGAGGTTATTAAGGAGTTTTTCCCAGATAATACATCAATCGTTGTTTCAGACACGAAGGAATATCTTTATTATCAGCCAAGCAAAAAAATTGATTTAAAAATCAAACCCGGCGATGCTATTCCTGAAGGCTCAGCGACCCACAAAGCATTAGACTATGGACAAAAAATCAATTCATTTATTGAACCTGATGTTTTTGGTGTTCCTTATTATGGTATGTCTATTCCACTTATGGAGGAAGGCGAACCAAAAGGTGCAATTACTGCGGTATTCCCTCAGAAACCATCACCATTCTTGACAAATTACATCACAATAAAAATTGATGATTGCTGGTATCCAGTAAAACATGATGAAGTTATTTACTTAGAAACACAACTTCGTAAAACATTTGTGAAAACAATGTCTAAAGAAGGTTACCATCGTTTGAATTTAAGTGATTTAGAATTATTCTTATCACCTGATACATTCATTCGCTGTCACCGCTCATATATCGTAAATATTGATTTCATTGATGAAATTCAACCAGATTCACATTCAACATTCCTATTAATAATGAAAGACGGTACTAGAATTCCGGTCAGTCAACGTTATGCTAGTTACTTCCGTCGTTCTTTAGGATTCTAATATTTAGCCCTTTAGCTTCGATGCTAAAGGGTTTTTTTATACTTTTTTTACATGTTATTGAAAACGCTTATTTACTAATTTCGTCAACTTTTTTCCCTTTTAATCAGCTTTTAACGTCTTTCGTGTACTACCCAAACAAACTGTGACAATTTAGTGATAAAATTTCAGAGCAAACAATAGTTATAATTGTTTATAAAATTGTTATAACTAATTTTATAAATAGCATATATATTGAAGGGATGATTTATTAATGACAACTGCAAAACTTGAAGAACGTTTACGTAGTAATGAACTAGCAAGTAAAGTAATGTCTGCTAAAGACGCTGCTTCTATTATTAAAGATGGTATGACACTTGGTTTAAGTGGTTTCACTCGTGCTGGAGATGCAAAAGCAATTCCTATGGCACTTGTTGACCGTGCAAATGCTGGTGAAAAATTCAAAGTTAACGTATTTACAGGAGCTTCTTTAGGTTCTGATATCGATGCACTTATGTCTGATGCTGGAATTATCAACAAACGTTTACCATTCCAATTAGATCGTACAATGCGTGGTCATATCAACAAACAAGATATGTACTTTGTTGACCAACATTTATCTGTAACTGCTGAATACTTACGTCAAAATGCAATTGATCCAATTGATGTTGCAGTTATTGAAGCTGTAGCAATTACTGAAGATGGTATGTTAATCCCAACAACTTCTGTTGGTAACTCTCCTATTTATGTTCAAAAAGCGAAACACGTTATCATCGAATTAAACTTAGCTTCTTATGCTGGCCTTGAAGGTATGCATGATATCTATGTTCCAGAAGATCAAGGTAATCGTGGTCCAATTCCATTAGTTAATGCTTCTGATCGTATCGGAACAATTGGTATTCCATTAGACTTCGATAAAGTTTCTGCAATTGTTTTAACTGATCAAGTAGATACACCAACTACAATGACTGCAATCGACCCTGAAACTCAACAAATCGCTGATAACATCATCGACTTCCTACGTAATGAAGTAAAAGAAGGTCGTTTAACTGACACGCTTGCGCCATTACAATCAGGTGTAGGGTCTGTAGCAAACGCAGTTCTTGGTGGTATGGTTAACTCTGAATTCAAAGATTTAGAAGTATATTCTGAAGTACTACAAGATTCTGTATTTGATTTAATTGATGCTGGTAAAGTTAAATTTGCTTCTGGCTGTGCAACTTCATTAACAGCTGACAAATTAGAGCAAGTATTTGGTAATTTAGACCAATACAAAGATAAACTTTGCTTACGTCCACAAGAAATCTCTAACCACCCTGAATTAGTTCGCCGTATGGGTCTTATCGCAATGAACACTGCGTTAGAATTTGATATTTACGGTAACGTTAACTCAACTCACGTTGCAGGTAACAAGATGATGAATGGTATCGGTGGTTCTGGTGACTTTGCTCGTGCTGCTCGTATTTCTATTTTCATCACTAAATCTTATGCTAAAGAAGGTAAAATTTCTTCAGTCGTACCATTCGTATCTCACGTTGACCACAACGAACATGATGTAGATGTAGTCGTGACTGAACAAGGTCTTGCTGACTTACGTGGATTAGCTCCACGCGAACGTGCTGAATTAATTATCGAAAATTGTGTACATCCTTCATACAAAGCTGCTTTACGCGCTTACGTTGAAGAAGCGAACACACGTGGCGGTCATACTCCACACGTTCTTGAAAAAGCATTATCGTCCCACACAAATCTTTCTAAATATGGTCAAATGATTGCACCTGAAGATGCTGAATAATTTCTTAAATGGAAGAAATTAAGTTTAACTTCTTATTTCTAAAATTTAAGTTTTTAAAAAACCCGAATCACATTAAAAAATGTGATTCGGGTTTTTATATTTATTAGTACTTCTAGCATCTTATGGATAAAATTGCGTAAAATTCATCATAAATCAGAAATTTATACATATCCCAATAGATTTAATTCGTATATATAGCTTAAAAGCTCATTCGCTTTGTTTTAAGACCATTTAGATCTACATTAAGGCGAATATTAATACGCCCTACTCGAAACGGTTAAATAGACGTATATGCGCTTTTAAAGCTTAGTTTTTGAAATCTTTATTTATTTTCTTGCTCTTTTTGCTGTGTATCATTTTCATATTGCACTTTTGTTAAGCCGCCTTCTGATACCATGTTTTTATCATCAATGAAATAGTTGCGCTCTTTCGTATCTAAACGATCCTGTGCTTCGTCATTGTAATATTGGACAGAAGTTAATGCGCCCTCTGATACCATCTCTTTTTCATCTAAATGATAGTCCTTTTCCACATCACCAGTAACAGTATGCTCATCTGTTGTACCTGCACCATTGATATCATTCTTTTTATCATTTACTGTTTTTTGAATATTTTGTTTCTGTGTCTCTACAAAATCATTCACTTTAGCTTTTGTACTGTTGAATGCTTCTAATGCTTTATCACGATTTTCTGGTTTGCGTAAGTAAGCATATGCCCCTGCAGCCAAACCTGCTAATAATAATGATGTTTTTTTGTTTCCCATGTCAATCATCCTCCCATTTTCTCTTTATTGTAGTAATATACCCTTTAATCAACTGAACAATCTTACGATTAGATGTCATTTATATTACACCTAAAAATTTAATACCCTTAAATTAAAAATATGTAGCATTTTTTTAATAATTTAGTAGCATCTCATTATTGTTGCTGTGAAGGATAGTCCAAATCATTAGATACCTTTGGTTTTCTTACAAAACACATAATAGCTGCAACATAATAAAGAATAGCTGTTAATGATAAAATGCCTCCCAATACGCCTGAAAGAATTAAAAGAATGCCTGCTGTATTCACTTTTTCTTTTTTATTCATCATTTTGAAAGCTACTAAACCTAAAATTAAACTGATAACCATTGTCCCTATAATAAGCCACGCAAATCCATTTATGTAGGGAGATATAATATCCATTGCATCCTGAAACTCTTGAATAGTTAAAACCTCACCATTTGATTCAGCAAGTACTGTTGGATCATTCAAATACTCTTCTACTAATTTAGGATCATTAATTATATTCTTCAGAAAAATAACAGCTATCGACGTTAAGAAAATAGCAATTAAATTACAGATACTTGCAATAATTATAATCGTTTTTTCACCAGTTCTTTTCATTATTTAAGCCCCCTTTTATTAATATACGATTTATTTACACATTTGTTTCATTTTTCTAATATTATTTTAGTTCAAAGAAGAGTATAAGCC
>JAGHSJ010000205.1 GCA_018065935.1 Candidatus Kurthia equi | reverse complement strand
CATTTATTGTAAATGTATAAGTCTTTGTAGGAAATATTAAGCAAAAAAACATTTTTTTATTAATGAACGCAAAAAAACAAGCCTAACTATAATAGTCAGACTTGTTTCCAAGAGAAATTAACGCATTTTAATTTCAGCTAATGCATTAAGGAATTTATTGTTAAGTACTTTAATGTAAGTACCTTTCATTCCTAATGAACGAGATTCAATTACGCCAGCTGATTCTAATTTACGAAGAGCATTAACGATTACCGAACGTGTGATACCAACACGGTCAGCGATTTTAGAAGCTACTAACAAGCCTTCAGAACCGTCTAATTCTTCAAAGATATGTTCGATCGCTTCTAATTCACTATATGATAATGAATTGATTGCCATTTGAACAACAGCTTTGCTACGTGCTTCAACTTCAATTTCATCCGCTTTTTCACGAAGAATTTCCATACCTACTACAGTTGCACCATATTCAGCAAGAATTAAATCGTCATCTTCAAAACGATTATCAATACGAGCAAGGATAAGTGTACCTAGACGTTCTCCACCACCATTGATTGGAACGATTGTAGTTAAACCATTTTTGAATAAATCACGGTTTTCTACAGGAAACGCAGTATGGTCGTCTTCAATGCCAATATTTGATACTGTTTCTGTGAAATCATAAAGATTTTTAGTATAGTCTTCAGGGAATTGACGTTGTTCGAACATTTTAGCTGTACGTTCATTTTCAATTTGTTGATTGATTTCAATTCCTAATAATTTACCTTTACGACTTACGATGAATACATTACTTTCGATTACTGTACCTAATGTATTGGCCATTTCCTTAAAGTTAACTGCTTTACCAGCCGAAGCTTGCAACATTGAGTTAATTTTACGGATTTTTTCTAATAAATTCATTAATATATTTCCTCCTATGAATTGTTCGATTTCTACGAAAAATTCAAAACTTTTTTAATTTTCTCTATAATTATAGTATAGACTATAAAATAAACTCTGACAAATCTTTGTCTTTTGCAATATCTCCCAACTTCTGCTCTACATACCCTGGTGTGATATCGATGTGGGCCGGTGCAATGTCAGAAGCTTCAAATGACAATTCTTCTAATAATTTTTCTAATATTGTATGCAAACGTCTCGCTCCAATATTATCGGTCTCTTGGTTGACTTTAGAAGCTATTTCCGCAATTTTTTCAATTGCCGCCTCTGTAAAGTCAATTTCAACACCTTCTGTTGCTAATAAAGCTTTATATTGTGTAATTAACGAATGATCTGGTTCTTGTAAAATACGAACAAAATCTTCCTTCGTTAATTTTTCAAGTTCTACACGAATTGGGAAACGCCCCTGTAGCTCTGGAATTAAATCCGAAGGTTTAGACATATGGAAAGCTCCAGCAGCAATGAATAACATAAAGTCTGTTCTTACTGTACCGTACTTAGTGTTGACTGTTGAGCCTTCTACAATCGGTAAAATATCACGTTGAACACCTTCACGTGATACACCTGGTCCACCACTATTTCCTTTTACTGCAATTTTGTCAATTTCATCGATAAAAATAATACCCGTTTGCTCTGCTCTATGAACAGCCTCGGTTGATACTTCATCGTCATCAATTAACTTATTAGCTTCTTCAATCGTTAGCAATCTTCTCGCTTCAGCCACAGTAACCTTACGTTTTTTCTTCTGCGCAGGCATCATATTCGATAACATATCACCAATATTGCTTCCACCCATATCCATGCCAGGCATTCCTGGGAACGCACCTAACATATTGCTAGGCTGCTCTGTCACTTCAATTGTAATAATTTCATTTTCGATTTTACCTGCTTTTAAATCTTCCGCAATTTGAGAACGTTTAACACGCACTTGTGGCTCATCTTCCGAATCTTCCTCTTGCTGTTGTTGTCCACCAAATAGCATCTCAAATGGATTTGTGTTCGTTGCTTGTTTTTTCTTTTTCATACTTGGAACAAGCAATTGAACAATTTTTTCATTCGCTAAAATTTCCGCTTCTTTTTTCACTTCTTGTTGTTTTTCTTCTTTCACAAGTCGATGTGCTACCTCAATCAGATCACGAACCATCGATTCTACATCGCGACCTACATAGCCAACTTCTGTAAATTTAGTTGCTTCAATTTTCAAAAATGGCGCTTTTACTAATTTTGCAATTCTACGAGCAATCTCTGTTTTACCGACACCTGTTGGACCAATCATTAAAATATTTTTAGGAATAACTTCTTCCTTAATATCTTCGGATAATAATTGTCTTCTATATCGATTTCTCAAAGCTACTGCTACAGATTTTTTTGCATTTGTTTGTCCCACAATATAGCGGTCTAGATACTCAGTCATTTGTTTCGGTGTTTGTTGATTCATACGTCTAAGTCCTCCACAATAATATTATGATTTGTAAATACGCATATATCTGCTGCGATAGTCACTGCTGCCTCAGCAATTTCTTTTGCCGTCATACGATCACCTGAATATTGTTTCAAAGCACGACCTGCTGACAGTGCATAATTACCGCCCGAGCCAATTGCTAATATCCCGTCATCAGGCTCAATAACCTCACCCGAGCCAGAAACAAGTAATAAAGTTTCTTTATTCATAACTAGTAATAATGCCTCTAATTTTTGTAACATTTTATCGCCACGCCATTGTTTCGCTACTTCTACTGCTGCACGTTGTAAATTTCCATTATATTCGATTAGCTTACTCTCGAACATTTCAAAGAGCGTGAAAGCATCTGCTACAGAACCAGCAAATCCTGCAAGTATTTGCCCATTAAAAAGTCTTCTCACTTTTTTTGCTGTGTGTTTCATAACAACTGAGTTACCTAATGTTACTTGGCCGTCTCCCGCCATTGCGCATTGTCCATTATGTTGAACTGCAAAGATCGTTGTTGCATGTAATTCCATACCTACTCACACTCCTAATTAGCTATTATGCTCTTGGATGAGCATTCATATATGTTTTCCGAAGATGTTCCTTTGTCACATGTGTGTATACTTGCGTTGAAGATAAACTCGCATGTCCTAGCAATTCTTGCACAGTCCTTAAATCTGCTCCGTTATTCAATAAATGAGTCGCAAATGTGTGGCGAATCATATGTGGATAAATCGCCGTTGTAAGCTGTGTTTTCTTTACCATTTCATTTAAAATATACCTTACGCCTCTTGCTGTTAGAGGCTCACCTCGCATATTAACAAAGAGTTTGTCATGTTGCTTTTTCTTCATTAATATAGGACGCATCTCCTCCATATACAGTTGCAAGGCTTCATGAGCAAATTGACCGAAAGGAACATAACGTTCTTTCCTTCCTTTCCCCATGACACGTAAAATACTCAGTGATAAATCAACATCTTTGATTTCAATCGAAGTTAACTCACTTACACGAATCCCGGTCGCATACAACAATTCTAATATAGCTTGCTCCCGAACTTCCTTTGGTGTCTCTCCTTCATTCGCTTCAAAAAGCACGCTCAATTCTTCCTCATAAAAAAAACGCGGTAAACGACTTTCTTTTTTCGGATGATAGAGTACTTGAAATGATGCATCATCAAAATCATATTCTCGATGTAAAAAACGGAAAAACGAACGAATAGACGAAATCTTACGAGAGATTGTCGCCCTTGCTTTTTGGTCATTATATAATTCTGTTACATACAATCGTGCATGTAAATACTCTACATCTTCTAATTTTTCAACATTCTCTTGCATTAAAAAATTAAAAAACTCATGTAGATCTTGTTCATACGCAGATGTCGTAAGCATAGAATAATTTTTCTCCAACTGAATATATGTAATAAATTGTTGGAGTGCTTGTTGTTGATTGATGATCATATAGACACCTCATAACTCTTTACTTTCTTCATATTTTCTCATTATAAGAAATGAATTGAAAGTCAAAGCACTTCAAACTACATTTACTATGCTAATTTTCTGTAGATTCATGACATTCTTATATTTAGATTAATTGCAGTTAATGCATTAATGAAAACATAAAAAAAAGGCGATTAGTCGCGAATAAAAAAAGCCTTACAAAGTATAACAACTTTGTTCGGCTTTATCAAATTTTTTTCATTGACATACAACTGTCTATGTTGAAAGGACTTTTTTACAATTTTTCGGTGGTAATGAATGCTGAAATGGCATTTAATGCACGCTCTGCATGTCTTTCCCCACGCTCTTGTTTTGAACGAATTCGCTCACCTAGAGGTGGGAAAATACCAAAGTTCACATTCATTGGTTGGAAGTTTTTAGAATCTGCTTCTGTAATATAGCGAGCCATACTCCCTAGAGCTGTTTCCGCTGGGAACACTTTTACTTCTTGTTCCATTGCTAATTGTGCTGCATTAATACCTGCAATCAAGCCACTACCTGCTGATTCCACATAACCTTCTACCCCTGTCATTTGACCAGCGAAGAAAACATTTGGTTGTGCTTTTAATTGATATGTTGGAGCTAACACAGTTGGTGAATTAATAAATGTGTTACGATGCATCACACCATAGCGTACGATTTCTACATTTTCAAGGCCAGGGATCATTCGGAATACTTTCTTTTGTTCTCCCCATTTTAAATGCGTTTGGAAACCAACGATATTATATAATGTGCCTGCTGCATCGTCTTGACGCAATTGAACAACTGCATGTGGACGCGTTCCTGTCTTAGGATCTTCTAGACCAACTGGCTTCATTGGGCCAAATAACATCGTTTTGGGTCCACGACTTGCCATTACTTCGATTGGCATACATCCTTCAAAGAATTTTTCTTTCTCAAACTCTTTTAATGGTGCAACTTCTGCTTCAACTAATGCTTTTTGGAACGCATTAAATTCTTCTTCCGTCATCGGACAATTTAAGTAAGCTGCATCGCCTTTATCATAACGCGATTTTAAATACACTTTATCCATATCAATACTATCTTTTTCTATGATAGGAGCTGCTGCATCATAAAAGTACAAGTAATCTTGACCTGTTGCTTCTTGAATTGATTTTGCAAGATCTGGTGATGTTAAAGGACCTGTTGCGATAATTGTAATGCCTTCAGTTGGAATTTCAGTTACCTCTTCACTAATTACTTCAATAAGTGGATGGTTTTTCACTTTTTCTGTAATATAGCCTGAAAATTCATGACGGTCTACCGCTAATGCCCCACCCGCTGGTACTGAACATGCATCTGCTGCTTCGATAATAATTGAATCCAGTATACGCATTTCTTCCTTAATCACGCCTACTGCATTTGTTAAGTTGTTTGCTCGTAATGAGTTTGAGCAAACTAATTCTGCAAATTTATCTGTATGATGGGCCGGTGTTTGTTTTACCGGACGCATCTCATAAAGTTTTACCTGAATACCACGCTTTGCGATTTGCCAAGCAGCTTCACTACCAGCTAAACCTGCACCAATTACATTTACATATGTCATCTGTTAATATACCTACCTTCTTAGCTTTATTCATTTTTTTATCATTCCATTATCAGGATGGATTACACTGGCATCCCCTGAAATGGAGGCTTTCTAAGTCACTTGTAAAACACTTACCATAGCTTCTTTAGAATTCTACGAGCAGCTATATTGCCCGTACCGATTTATGCCTAAATCGTTTTTTCACTGCGATTATATCATTTAAAACAGCCTACTGGTTAAAAAATATATCAAATACTTGAACTCATGCAAAACAGACAAATTATGTACATTATTTTCTTTTTACTTTGCAGTAAAAGTAGCAACTTTTTCATGCAAAATTACTGTAACATACAAAAAGACATATGTGCGAGAAGAATGCACATATGTCTTTTTTTTTATTGAGTTGGTTCTTCTTTATAATCACATGATGTACATTGAATTTGCACACCTTTTTTGATTTTCTTCTCAACCAGCATTTCTTCACATTTCGGACATGGACGACTAATTGGTTTGTCCCATGATACGAAATCACATTCTGGATAACGATTACAACCGAAGAAGATGCGTTTTGTTTTGCTCTTACGTTCAACAATTTCGCCCTCTTTACAAGTTGGGCATTTCACACCAATTTCCTTGACGATTGCTTTTGTATTGCGACATTCAGGGAAATTGCTGCATGCCATAAACTTACCATAACGTCCAAGCTTATAAACCATTGGATTGCCACATAATTCACAATCCTCACCAGCTGGTTCATCTTTAATTTCTACTTTTTCCATAGCAACTTCGGCATGGCGTAAGTCTTTTTCGAAGCCCTGATAAAATTTATCAATAACTTCTACCCATTTCTTCTGACCATCTTCAATTAAATCTAAATCCTGCTCCATTTTCACCGTAAATTCAATATTCACAATACCTGGGAAGAATTCAAATACGAGGCTATGAACGATTTCACCTAGCTCAGTTGGTACGAAACGTTTGGTTTCCAGTGTTACATATCCACGCTTTTGAATCGTATCAAGCGTTGGCGCATACGTTGATGGGCGACCTATACCTAACTCTTCCAATGTTTTCACAAGACGTGCCTCTGAAAATCTTGGTGGTGGCTGTGTAAAATGTTGCTTAGGTTCGATTTCAAGACTTTTCACAATATCGCCTTTTTCCATAAGAGGAAGTAGCTTATCTTTTGATTTGTCTTCTTTTTGATCATCTGAACCTTCAATATAAACCTTCATAAAACCTGGGAATTTCACTTGAGAACCCGTCGCTCTAAATAAGACATCGCCATTTTGTAAATCAGCAGTCACTGTATCTAATACAGCAGATGCCATTTGACTTGCGATAAAGCGTTCCCAAATAAGGCGGTATAAACGTAATTGATCACGTGATAATACCGTTTTCATCGTATCAGGATGGCGTAATGTAGAAGTTGGACGAATCGCTTCATGGGCATCTTGTGCCTTCTCTGATTTTTTAGCTTGCTGTGTTACAGGCGTTGTATATTCTTCGCCATAATTTTCTAAAATATATTCAAATGCTTCTTTTTTAGCTGTTTCAGAAATACGTGTTGAATCGGTACGCATATACGTAATTAAACCGACAATTCCGCCAGCTTTTTTCCCTAAATCAATGCCTTCATATAATTGCTGTGCAAGCATCATCGTTTTCTTTGCTCGGAAGTTTAACTTACGCGCAGCCTCTTGTTGTAAAGAAGAAGTTGTAAATGATGGTGCTGCATTACGTTTACGTTCACGTTTTAATACTTTGGCAACTTCAAAATCTTCACCTTTAATTTTATTCAAAATATCATTTACTTGCTGTTCGTTCGCTAACTTCACCTTATCAGTTGTTAAACCGTAGAAGTTTGCATCAAATGATTTGGCACCTTTTTCGAAGCTCCCATCAATTGACCAATATTCTTCAGGCTCAAAGTTTTTAATTTCATTCTCACGATCAATAATTAAGCGTAGTGCAATTGATTGAACGCGACCAGCTGATAATCCTTTTTTGACTTTCTTCCATAATAATGGACTAATATTGTAACCCACTAGTCGGTCTAAAATACGACGCGCTTGTTGGGCATCTACTAGATCTAAGTCAATTGGGCGTGGATGCTTAAATGACTCTTTAATAGCATCCTTCGTAATTTCATTAAAAACAACACGACAATCTGATTCAATGTCGATGTTTAAAGCTGTTGCTAAATGCCAAGCGATTGCTTCCCCTTCGCGGTCTGGATCGGCTGCGAGATAGATTTTTTTCGCTTTTTTAGCCGCTGTTTTTAATTCCTGTAAAATAGGACCTTTTCCTCGTATTGTAATATAGCGAGGCTCATAGTTGTTCTCCGTATCAATACCTGTTTGACTTCTTGGTAAATCACGAACATGACCAACTGATGCTTTTACTTTATATTTTTTCCCTAAATATCGCTCGATTGTTTTTGCTTTTGCGGGCGATTCCACTATTACTAAATAATCCGACATGTGTTTGCCCCCTATAGAGGTGAAGTTTCGTTTTGAAAACAATTACCTGTTGCAAAATGTATAACAGAAAGTCAAATTTTGCAACTATATTTCATTTAGCACCGCTAAAAATTTTTGTTTCTTCTATTATTTGCTGACCATTCCAAATTGGCGTTGCACCCTCTAGTATCAAGGCGTTAGGTCCTTTTGAAAGAGGTGAAAAAATATCTCCTGGAATGGTAAAAATATTTCTTCCATGATTTAGTCCATAGTCAACTGTACTCATTGTTCCACTCTTTTCAGCTGCTTCTGTTACTAAAATGGCCGCACTGATTCCACTAATGATGCGATTCCTCATTGGAAAATTCCATTTTCGAGGTGACATATAAGGTGGATACTCTGTAATAACTAGTTGATTTTGTTCCATTTCATGTTGCAAATTCGCATTTTCCTTTGGATACGTATGATTAAATCCATTCCCTAAAACCCCAATTGTACGACCTGCTTCTTTTATTGCAGAGAAATGTGCCATGCTATCTACACCTTTAGCCAATCCACTAACGATGACAACATCATGTGCTATTAGTTCTGGCACAATGACATCTATACTTTTTTGAGAATAATTGGTAGCTGTTCTAGAACCCACTATAGCTAGTTTTTTATTTTTTTGCAATATCTCCATTTTCCCTTTGCAGTAAATAACGGCTGGTGGATCATAAACTTCGAGTAATGCTGATGGATAAAGTTCTGAAAAAAAAGGCACAACTACTATGTTTTGTTGCTCATAAAACATTACCATATCAAATGATAGCAATTGTCTATATTTTTCTAAAATTTGACGCGCCTGTTTGCTATTCATTTTTAATGTTTGAGCGAGCTTTGAGGGAGCTATGTAGGAGAGTATGTCCAATGTGGCATCTTCTTGCAATAGAGGTTGCAGGCGACGCACAGACATTGGTTGGACATAATGTAATGCCAATAAATGATTGACTAACTGGTCCATTTTAATACCCCCTTATATAAAAAATGTAGCATGATTGCTCATGCTACACTTCTATCTTAATGTGTTTTACATTTTTCGTACAAGCCTTTTTCTTTAATTACTTTAATAAATGTCGATCCGATGTCAGCAGGTGTTGGAGCAACTTCAATTCCAGCCTCATTTAGAGCTTTAATTTTGTCTGCTGCCGTTCCCTTACCGCCAGAAATAATGGCACCAGCATGTCCCATTCGTTTACCAGGAGGTGCTGTTTGACCGCCGATAAATCCGACAACTGGTTTTGTCATATGATTTTTCACGAATTCTGCCGCTTCTTCCTCAGCAGTACCGCCAATTTCACCAATCATTACGACTGCATATGTCTCTGGATCTTCTTCAAATGCTTTTAACACATCTACAAAGTCTGTACCATTCACTGGGTCTCCACCAATACCAACAGCTGTTGTTTGACCGATACCTTCTTCTGAAAGTTGATGTACAGCCTCATAAGTTAATGTACCAGAACGTGATACTACACCTACATGCCCTTTAGTATGTATATATCCTGGCATAATACCAATTTTACATTCATCAGATGTGATAACTCCCGGACAGTTTGGTCCGATTAAACGTGTTTTTCTGCCTTCCATATAACGTTTTACTTTTACCATATCAATAACTGGAATATGTTCAGTAATACAGATGACCATGTCTAGCTCAGCATCTACTGCTTCTAAAATAGCATCTGCTGCGAATTGTGCAGGTACATAAATAACAGAAACATTAGCACCTGTTTCTTTTACAGCGTCTACTACTGTATTAAAAACTGGTACACCCTCTACTGCTGCTCCTGCTTTTCCTGGTGTTACGCCGGCTACAATTTTTGTACCATATTCAAGCATTTGCTTCGTATGGAAAAGAGCTGTAGAGCCTGTAATCCCTTGAACTAACACTTTTGTATCTTTATTAATAAAAATAGCCATTTTATAGTCCGCCTCTCTTTATCCAACAAGTTTTACGATTTTTTCTGCACCATCAGCTAATGATGTTGCCGCAACAATATTTAAACCAGATTCATTTAAAATTTTTCTACCTTCTAAGACGTTCGTTCCTTCTAAACGCACGACTAGTGGTACTTGTAAACCAAGTTCTGAAGCCGCTTTCACAACACCTTCAGCAATAATGTCACACTTCATAATCCCACCAAAGATATTTACAAAAATACCTTTAACCTGTTTATCAGAAAGGATGATTTTAAATGCTTCTTTTACTTTTTCAGCTGAAGCACCGCCCCCAACGTCCAGGAAGTTAGCGGGTGAACCGCCGTAATAGCTAATGGTATCCATTGTAGCCATTGCTAAACCTGCCCCATTAACCATACAACCAATACTGCCATCTAATGCAATATAGCTTAAATCATATTTAGAGGCTTCAATTTCTTTTGGATCCTCTTCATTAAAATCACGCAGTTCTACAATATCTCTGTGACGATAAAGGGCATTTCCGTCAAAATTAAATTTTGCATCTAATGCGAGCACTTCATCCTCTGCAGTAATTGCTAGTGGATTAATTTCTACAATTGACGCATCTTTTTCAATGAAGGCATCGTATAAACCTAGCATTAATTTGGCTGCTTTATTAATAAGCTTCGCAGGAATATTAATGTTAAATGCTAAACGACGAGCTTGGAATCCTGTTAGTCCTACAACAGGGTCAATAACCTCTGTAAAGATTTTTTCTGGCGTCTCTGCTGCCACTTCTTCAATATTCATACCGCCTTCTTCAGACCCCATCAATGTGACACGTGAAGTTTGACGATCAACTAATAAACTTAAATAATACTCTTTTTTGATATTTGAACCTTGCTCGATGTAAAGACGTTTAATTTCTTTACCTTCGGGACCTGTTTGATGAGTCACCAAAATTTTACCGAGTAATTCTTTTGCATAAGCACGTACTTCTTCAAGGTTGCGAGCGATTTTTACACCACCAGCTTTTCCTCGTCCCCCAGCGTGAATTTGAGCTTTTACTACCACAACATCTGAGTTCAAATTTTTCGCAGCATTTACAGCTTCCTCTGGTGAGAACGCTACATGTCCTTTTGGAACTGCTACCCCATACTGACGAAGAATCTCTTTACCTTGATATTCATGGATATTCATAAAATTGCCTCCCATCTCAATTGTAAAGCATTACTACTTCTTATCCATTGTATTAAATTTACAGAAAATTGTCCACACTCTAACTTATACTAAAATATTAATCGATTATGTATTTTTCCTGTTATTTATGATAAAAACCGTTGAATTCACTTTTAGAATTCAACTGTTTTTTTCGGTAAATTTCCCCTGATTTTTATCTAATCGATAGATAAATGCGAATACTTCCGCAACGGCTTGATATAATTCTTCTGGAATAGATTCATTTAAATCTAACTGTCCTAATAACTGTACCAAATTGGGATCTTCTTGAATGGGCACATCATTTTCAAGTGCTTTTTTTAAAATATTTTCTGCAACAAGTCCTTTTCCCTTTGCAAGAACTTTTGGTGCATCTCCTTGTGATGGATCAAAGGATAAAGCGACTGCCTCTTTTCTATTTTCATTTATCATACTCTAAAATCGACCCCTCCATCTGCCTTCTGTTCAGAGACTTTTTGGTGTTGTTTAACAGAATGTACAGGTGTAGAAAACTTTTTCACAAAAACACCAGATAGCTGGTAATCATACTGTTCTAAATTCGTTTTCAGCACCTCTTTCAGCGGTTCTACTAACTCATTAGATGCTGGTTGATCCGTATAAATTGATAAGGTAACAACTCGACTTTGCACCTGCATATCAATGACCGTTTCATCGAGTGTCTCAAGCTGTAAATAAAACATAATTCTAGCAAAATTTGAGTCTATTTTCCCATCTTTATTTTTATTTCCAGACCATTGTAAAGTCGCGTCTGTTCGTTTTCCAAAGAATTGTAGCGGTACTTGCATCACTAATTGCTGCTGTGTTCCATTGTCGACCGACAATAATTGTTGACCATTCATTCGACCGACAACTAATTCAGCGGCTGTTTTAGTAGCTGCACTTGCTTGATCATTCGTAACTGCATGCATCAAAGATTTTAATGTTTCTGCAAGCTTCGCATTTTCTGGAAGCGTTTGGAGCATTCTCGCCTCTAGGCTTAATCCAAGCTCTGCCAATGTATTTTTCATGGCTAGATGAATAGATTGCCCTGTAATTTGTGAGGCTTGCTGACTTTCGACTGTTTGAACAAGCTGCTGAAGTACTGGAGCTGACGATTCCTGTGCCACTTTCGCAATGTTTTGGAAAAACGCTGCTTGATCTGCCTTAGAAACACCTAATAATTGGCCTAATTGCTGTTTAGCAGATTCTGTAGGTTGTTGACCCACTGCTTGTGAGAAAGCGTTTAAAACCGCTTGAAATGCCGTTTTAGAACCATTTTGACTTACTTGACCTAACTGTTGAATAACTTGTTGTTTTTGTTGGATTGACAAGTCTGTATCTTTTGCAATGGCAGTCGCCAATTTTTGAATAATAGCAGGCGCTTGTTCAGCTGTCGCAGACTTTAATTGACTAACTAGTTGGGCAATTGAATCCTTTGCCACGTTCAACTGTGCTGTAACGGTTTGAACGAGTTCCGTTTGATGTGCACTAGTAGGTGAAAGCTGCATACGTGTCATCGCTTGCTGAATAGGTTGCATTTGGTCTTTCGTCAGCGTTGGATGCGTCGCTAAAAGCTGTCCCAGTGCCTGCATTGGTTTTTTCGCAGATAAATCCTGACTTAATAATATTTTTATCGCACTGTTAGGATCATTTTTTAAACGATTAAATAACTGATCCATCGCAGAAGCATCGCTGGTTTTAGCTAATACGCCCGCTTGCTGTAGTACATCTTGAACAGCCGGCATACGATTTGTTGCTCCAGTTAGCATTTTTCCAGCAAGCATACTACCAGTTTGCTCGCTTAATGGCGATTTCAGTAGAAGTAGCTGCTGTAAAATTTGATTTTTCAGCGTTGGATTTAATAAATTATCCGCTTTTACACTCTGTTCAAGCGTTCCTAATAAATTCGTAAATCCAGACTTCATGCTTCCTTGGATAACCGCTTGTAAGGCATCTTTTGTCATCGGTAGCTTTAATTCAATCATCTTTTGCAACGCATCCATTGTTTGTGCTCGTTCTGCTCCCTTTAACCCCTTTAGGAAAGGTTCAGCAGCAAGGAGTTGCTCTTTATTAAACGGAATATCATTTTTTACGAGTTGAAGCATGAGGCGCTGCATATCTTTTGTAGCTGGGAGCTTCATCTGCTCCATTAATTGTTTCATTTGATCCATTGAAGAGGCTTTCGTATCGATAGGCCCACTCACCATTTTTAAGGTCAGCTCTGGCTCCGTACTCGCCACTTGGAAAAAGTGGGAATTCCCAGCCTGAACAGCGGTTTCAAGCTTCGCCATCATCTTTTGCCCACCAATTGAAATTTCGGCTTGTTGATCGGGATACAGTTTTTTGATTGTTCCATGTAACACTTGTCCCTGCTGAACAACGGTTGGTTGCGTCTTTTGCTGAGTAGTTACCTGTCCCAAATTCACACCAGATAAGTTCACCTATATGTCACCCCTTTTTTAAAATCGATTTAATTGGTTCAAATGTTTTGCGATGAATAGGTGTCACACCTAATGTATCAATCGCCTGTAAATGTTGTTTTGTACCATAACCTGCATGTTGTGCAAAACCATAGCCAGGATATAACTCATCCATTTCTTCCATATATTTATCACGTGCAGTTTTCGCTAAAATAGAAGCTGCTGCGATTGTTAAGCTCTTCGCATCCCCTTTAATGATAGAATCCTGTGGAATATCAATATCTAATGTCATTGCGTCTGCTAAAACAAAATCAGGCTTGATTGCTAAATTTTCAATGGACGCTTTCATTGATTGACGGGTCGCTTCATAGATATTTAACTCATCAATTGCTTCCTCTGATTGAAAATGCACATAGCTAGCTAATGCATGCTTTTCAACTAAAGCCAAAAATTCTTGGCGTTTTTCAGCTGATAATTGTTTTGAATCATTCAGGCCCATTAATTCTGGACAATTTTCAGGTAGGATAACAGCAGCTGTTACAACAGGCCCTGCTAAAGGTCCTCGTCCAGCCTCATCTGTCCCCGCAATATACGCGCCCTGATGTGTACGATAGCCATTATCAAATGCCAGTTTCGCCATATGTTCTTCGGCCAATTTTTGACGTTTGTCAAATTGTGTTTGCCACGATTTCAATGCTTTTTTTACCCCATCACGTTCATCTTTTTGTAATTCAGTCATCCATTCTTGCCAAGTTGTTTCTACTGCTAATGCTTCTTTGATTTCTTTTATGGTTGTCATTTAAATCCCTCTTATCTTCTTATGTATCGGTATTTACAGTTGATTTTTAATAAAAAAAAGGCGTTCTCTCGATTCAATTATACCGAAAGAACAGCCATTTTATTCATTTGTTTCTGATTTTGCTTGTTCACTAGCTAATTTTTTAAGAGCTCTTTTACGCTCTTTCTCTAATTCTACTAATAATTCTTTTTCTTTTTCTTTTGCTTCATATTCATCCACAAAATCAAATGTTAATTTACCTAAGTTTTCATTACGAATGTCGCGTACGATTAATTCAGCGATATAGCTATAATCCATTTCGCCGCCCACTTTTTTCACTGCGCGTAGCTTCCCGATATGATCGAATGTATCCACGACATCTGGTGCGATTTCGCGAATTTGATAGCGCTCTTCTAAACGGTCTGGGTAATGCTTCGCTAAGAAGTTTAAACCGTAAATAGCTAAGTCATCCATATTCATAATCGTATCTTTGATAGCACCTGTTACAGCTAATTTGAAACCTACTTCTGGGTCTTCAAATTTTGGCCATAAAATCCCCGGTGTATCTAATAATTCTAATTCTTTTCCGACTTTAATCCATTGTTGTGCGCGAGTTACACCAGGCATATTCCCTGTACGTGCAATATTTTTCTTCGCTAAACGGTTAATCATTGTCGATTTACCAACGTTAGGAATACCAACAATCATCGCACGAATCGCACGCGCTTTTAAGCCTTTTGCTTTCATACGATCCCATTTAGGTTTCAAAACTTCTTCTGCCGCTTTTGTTACACGTTTTAAACCAACCGCATCTAATGAGTTTACAGCAATTGCTTGATGCCCTTTTGATTTGAAGTAAGCAATCCATTGTTTTGTTTGCACTTCATCAGCCATATCGGCTTTGTTTAAAATAAGTAGTTTTGTTTTTTGATGAATAATTTCATCTAACATGGGATTACGTGAAGAAACTGGTAATCTTGCGTCAATTAATTCAAAAATAATATCTACTAGCTTTAATTTTTCAGTTACTTGGCGACGAGCCTTCGCCATATGTCCTGGAAACCATTGAATTGTCATTCTTTCACTCCTAGCTTTATTTCACTATGCCAAGTTGATCCATTGGCCAAAAGACCACACTCGTTTTACCGAGAATTTTACTTTCTGGCACTAAACCAATATGTCGGCTATCTTTACTGTTGCGACGATTGTCCCCCATTACAAAAACATAGCCTTTCGGAATGGTATCCTTTTGCGTATAGTCTTGTAATTTGAAGTCCTCGGTTAATGTTCCACCATCTTGGATAGTTGCTTTAAAATCATCTAAATATTTTTCTGCAACTGGTTTGCCATTGCGATACAAAACATCATTTTTATATTCAATCGTATCTCCTGGAATACCAATTACACGTTTAATATAGTCTTTTTTCTCTGGGGCGTGGAAAACGATTATATCACCATGTTGAATGTTTGAAATTTTATACGATACTTTATTCACGACCATGCGATCTCCACTAACTAGTGTTGGCATCATGGATTCTCCATCGACGACGATTGGAGTAAATAATACATAACGAATAAATGCAGCTAATGCGAAAGCGATTAGCAAAGCTTTCGTCCATTCCCAAAGCTCATTTTTCTCTTTTCTCTTTTTCGCTTCCATGAGATGCCTCCTCCCACAATCTATACTTATTGTACAAGGATTTCTTTTTACAGGCAAAAAGAAAAGCACTATCCAAAATAAAATGATGGATAGTGCCCTCCAAAACAAACTCGAAATTAACGGATTTCTTTAATACGAGCTGCTTTACCACGTAGGTTACGTAGGTAGTATAATTTCGCACGACGTACTTTACCACGACGAGTAACAGTTAAGTTAGCGATTTTTGGAGTGTGTACAGGGAATGTACGTTCAACACCAACGCCGTAAGAAATTTTACGAACTGTGAAAGTTTCACTTACACCGCCGCCGCGACGTTTGATTACAACGCCTTCGTATTTTTGGATACGTTCGCGAGTACCTTCGACGATTTTAACATCGACGATAACTGTATCTCCCGCACGGAATTTTGGTAAATCAGTACGTAATTGTTCTTGAGTGATTTCTGTAATAATTTTTGACATTATTTTTCTCTCCTTAGATAGAGGCTCTTGTAGGTCGCATTTGGTTGCTACAGCGGAACATCATAATACGGCATCTCTCATATAGAAATGCATTTTAAATATTATCATAGTTTTTGAACGCTTGCAAGCTAATTTCCTTTACAGATCCTTAACCTTTTTTCAATTCATTCAAATATTTTTGCTGTTCCTGTGATAATTCAACATGCTCGAATAAATCAGGACGTCGCTCGAATGTGCGTTTAATTGACTGTTCCATGCGCCACTGCTCAATTTTCGCATGATTTCCTGACATCAATACCTCTGGAACTTTCATGCCCTTATAGTCAGCTGGGCGTGTGTAATGTGGATGTTCAAGCAAGCCTGTTGAAAATGAATCATTCACATGTGAAGCTTCTTGACCTAATACACCAGGAATAAGACGTACGACACTATCGATAACCGTCATTGCAGCTAATTCGCCACCTGTTAATACAAAGTCACCAATGGAAATTTCATCAGTTACTAAATGCTCACGAATACGCTCATCATAGCCCTCGTAGTGACCACATAAGAAGATTAAATCTTCTTCCTTAGCTAACTCTTCGGCTTTCTTTTGGTCGTAACGAGCACCTTGTGGGCACATTAAAATAATACGTGGTTTTCTACCTTCTGCAACAAGACTTTCTACTGCATCAAACAGTGGCTCTGGTTTTAAAACCATCCCTGCTCCTCCGCCGTATGGATAATCATCCACTTGTCCATGTTTATTCGTTGAAAATTCACGGAAATCAGTTACTGCTAATGACACAGCACCCTTTTCCTGTGCTTTCTTCATAATTGAAGAACCGAATACGCCTTCAAACATGTTTGGAAAAATAGATAGCACATTAATTTTCATCATGATAGCAAGCCATCCATTACTTCAATCGTGATGCGTTTTTCATCCACATCTACTTCTTTTACAACATCCGCAATAACTGGGATGTAATGCATTTTGCCATTTACACCTTTAATAGCCCAAACATCATTTGCACCTGTTTGGAAGATTTCAGTGATTTGGCCAATTTCATTTTCTTCTTCATCGAAAACTGTACAGCCAACGATTTCATGGAAATAGAAATCATCATCGCCTAGTTCTTCTAAATATTTTTCATGAATTTTTAATTCAGTACCTTTAAACGGCTCTACATCATGGAAGAAAGGATGTCCTTCAAATGTAAGTAAAATAAAGTTTTTATGCGGTCTAGATGATGCGACTTTAACTAGCTTCACTGGACGTTTACCGTCTTTTTCAAAGATAGCTAATTCCGTACCAACTGCATAGCGTTCTTCCGGAAAATCCGTTTGTGAAATGACACGAACTTCACCACGAATTCCGTGTGTGTTGACGATCTTACCTACGTTATACCATTCCAAATTACTACACCTCTTTACATTAATTAAGTATTATTCTAACACAAACAAAAAAGGAAGGAACAGTTAAGCTCCCTCCTTTTACGCTAATCTAGAATATCGACATACGTCTTCTTCATACGGTGACTGCTTGCGGCCGAATAAACAATTGCGCGTATCGCTTTCGCAACACTTCCTTGCTTGCCAATAACCTTTCCGATATCACTAGGATGTACAGAAAGCTTATAGACAATGCGATTCGCACTTTCATCAGCTGTAACACTAATTTCATCTGGAAAATCGACTAAAGGCTTTACGATTGTTTCAATCAGTTGCTCCACAATGTCACCTCCGATTATTTTAAAAAGTAATATTAGTTACCTTTTTTTGAGTTATGGAATTTTTCCATGATACCTTGTTTTGAGAACAAGTTACGTACTGTATCAGATGGTTTAGCACCATTACCTAACCAAGCTAAAGCTTTAGCTTCGTCAATTTTAACTTCTTCAGGAGAAGTTAGTGGGTTGAAAGTTCCGATTGTTTCGATAGAGCGACCGTCACGTGGTGAACGTGAGTCAGCAACTACGATACGATAGAAAGGAGCTTTGTTAGCACCGATACGTTTTAAACGAATTTTAACTGCCATTTTTTGTTTGCACCTCCGAATAATGTTTCACACAAGATAGTATAATATCAAGCTTTCGATTGTTTGTAAAGTGTTTATTCTTAACACACATTATTTTACCTTAATTTTTAAAAGAAAACAAGGGGTTGTAAAGTATTTTTTCTTAACAGACAATTTTTATTTAAATAATGAATCCATGCCTGGCATTTTGAATTTTTTCTTCCCTTTTGGAGACATGCCAGTCATCTGTTTCATCATTTTTTTCATGTCATCAAATTGTTTAATCAAGCGGTTTACTTCTTGAACCGAACAACCTGAACCTTTTGCAATACGTTTTCTACGCCCTGCATTAATAATTTCAGGATTTGTTTTTTCAGCTGTTGTCATCGACTGAATAATGGCTTCAATATGATCAATTTGTTTGTCATCAAAATTGATATTATCTAGCCCTTTCATTTTATTGACACCAGGAATCATTTTCAAAATATCCTCTAAAGGACCCATTTTTTTCACTTGAGACATTTGTTCTAAAAAGTCATCAAATGTAAATGTTTGTGTTTTGAATTTTTCTTGTAATTCTTTTGCCTTATCTTCGTCTACTTCAGCCTGTGCTTTTTCGATTAATGATAAAACATCACCCATTCCTAAAATACGTGAAGCCATACGTTTTGGATGGAATGGTTCAAGTGCATCCATTTTTTCACCCATACCGACGAATTTAATTGGTTTTTGAGTTGCTGCACGAATTGAAAGTGCCGCACCACCACGTGTGTCACCATCTAATTTTGTTAAGACAACGCCAGTAATTCCAACGGCTTCATTGAAGTTATTGGCAACATTAACGGCATCTTGACCAGTCATCGCATCAACTACTAAGAAAATTTCATCTGGTTCTTTAATTGCACGAATATCTTTCAATTCCTGCATTAAAGCTTCATCAATATGCAGACGACCTGCTGTATCAATTAAAACAACATCTAAATGCTGTTCTTTTGCGTATGCAATTGCTTCGCGAGCAATTTCAACTGGTGATACATCTGTTCCTTTTTGGAAAACAGGAATATCTAGTTGCTTCCCTAATGTTTCTAGTTGTTTTACTGCTGCTGGACGATAAATATCTGCTGCAACTAGCAATGGTTTTTTATTATATTTTTTACGTAATACATTAGCTAATTTACCTGTTGTGGTTGTTTTACCAGCACCTTGTAAACCGACCATCATGATAACTGTAGGTGGTTTTGGCGCAAATTTGATTGGACTTTGCTCGCCACCCATTAAGTTTGTTAACTCATCTTGTACGATTTTAATAACCTGTTGTCCAGGTGTTAAGCTCTTCATAACGTCTTGACCAACTGCACGCTCGCTGACAGTCTTCACAAATTGTTTAACTACCTTTAAGTTTACATCGGCTTCGATTAAGGCAAAACGAACTTCACGCATCATTTCTTTAACGTCTTGTTCATTAATTTTCCCTTTACCTTTAATTTTTTGAATCGTATTTTGGAGTCGCTCTGATAAACCCTCAAAAGCCATAATTGCCGCCCCCTAATCCTGCTTCAGAAGTTCAACAAGGGAAAACATTTCTTCCGATGCGAGTTGTTCATTCTTCATGCAGTTTAATAATTTTTCTGTAATTTGTTGTCTCTTTTTAAATTTATGAAAGAGTTCAAGCTTTGCTTCATACTCTTCTAGCATCGATTCCGTTCTACGAATATTATCATAGACTGCCTGACGAGAAATACCATATGATTCAGCAATCTCCCCTAAAGACAGATCATCTAAATAATAAAGTTGCATGTAGCTGCGCTGTTTATCGGTTAATAATGCCTGATAAAAGTCGAAAAGAAAATTCATACGTGTCGTTTTTTCTAATAGCATTGTCAACCTCTCTTTCTCATACTCATTTTAGCATGTGACGTTCTATTTATAAATCGGTAGACATATTCTTCTGTATATTAATGAAAAACCATATTCCTGTCAAGTAAAACTACTTGTCCAAAAGCTAATAATCGTTGATATAACAACAGCTAGAGAAAAAGGGAGCCGTGCTTTTGCACCTGCTCCCTTTTATGACGAAACGAATAATTAATCGTCTAATTCTTCTTTTTTAATTTGTTCGTCAATTGAATCAGCGAACAATCCATATACATAGCGCTCTGGATCAAATGGTTGTAAATCATCCATTTGTTCACCTAGACCAACAAATTTAACTGGAATTTGCAATTGATTACGAATGGCAATAACGATACCACCCTTAGCCGTTCCATCCAATTTTGTTAACACGATACCCGTAACTTTTGTTACTTCTTTAAATGTACGTGCTTGCACAAGTGCATTTTGACCAGTTGTTGCATCTAGTGCAAGTAACACTTCATGCGGTGCATTTGGTACTTCACGTGAAATCACTCGATGTACTTTTTCAAGCTCTTTCATCAAGTTGACTTTATTTTGTAGTCGGCCCGCTGTATCACAAATCAATACATCGACACCGCGTTTTTTCGCGGCATGAACTGCATCATACATAACAGCTGCTGGATCTGATCCTTCAGACTGTTTGATAACATCAACTCCTACGCGATCTCCCCAAACTTGAAGCTGGTCAATTGCACCCGCACGGAATGTATCTCCTGCAGCAAGCATAACTGAACGGCCTTCAGATTTTAAACGATGTGCTAATTTACCGATAGTCGTTGTTTTACCAACGCCATTTACACCTACGAAAAGAATAACTGTTAATTCCCCTTTAGGCTGTAAATGTAACTCGGTATTTTCTTCTCCGTTTTTCTCGTAAATTTCTACTAGTTTTTCAGAGATTAATGCTTGGATTCCATCAGTTGATTTGATATTTTTCTTTTGCACTTCAAAACGTAAAATATCAATTAATTCCATAACTGTTTCGATTCCAACATCCGCTTGTAATAGCACTTCTTCTAAATCTTCAAAGAAATCTTCGTCAACTGTACGATATTTCGCTACTAAATCATTCACTTTTGATGTAAATGAATCACGCGTTTTTGTTAAACCATTTTTGAATTTTTCTGTGATAGAAAAGGCAGATTTAAACCAGCCTTTTTTCTCTGGTTGATTCGTCTTAGCTTCCTCAATGACTTCTGGTAATTGTGTGTCTTCAGCTGCTACCTCTTCAATCTGATTTCCAGCTACTACTTCTTGGTCTTTTTCACTAGTTGGTTGCTCTACAACTTCAGTTACAATGGATTCTTGTTGTTTTGGCTCTTCTACAGCTTCTTCTACAGCTTCTTCAACTTCATTAGTAGTTTCATTGGTATTATGACTATCTGCCGTTACAGTCGATTCTGAAGCGTTATTTGATAATTCATCAGCAGAAGTTTCCTCTACTTGTAATTCCTCTTGTTGTTTAACTTCTTCTTTTGACGGTGTACCCATCAATTTTTCTTTCATTCGCTTTAAAAAGCTCATGTTTATTCGCTCCTTTAGGACACTGTTTCTTGTTGTTCTAATTTAACGGATACTATTTTAGATACACCGCGTTCTTGCATTGTAATACCATACAGAACATCGGCGCCTTCCATTGTTACTTTTTTATGGGTAATAACAATGAATTGTGTCTCCGTACTGAATTCCTTCAAGTATTGACTATAACGCGCTACGTTTGCTTCATCAAGCGCAGCCTCGACCTCATCTAAAATACAGAATGGGACAGGACGTGTTCTTAAAATAGCAAATAATAATGCAATTGCTGTAAATGCACGTTCGCCACCTGACAGTAGGGCCAAGTTTTGCAGTTTTTTACCTGGAGGCTGTGCGACAATTTCGATACCTGATTCCAAAAGATTATCTGGGTCAAGTAAAACTAAATCAGCTTTACCACCACGGAATAATTCTTTAAAGACATCTTGGAAGTGTGCACGAATTTCTTTAAACGTTTTGCTGAAACGAATGGTCATTTCATGATCCATTTCACGAATGGCCTCATGAAGTGTATCTTTCGCTTCAAGTAAATCCTTATGCTGTTCGCTTAAGAATGTATGACGTTCAGAAACTGTTTCATACTCTTCAATTGCTGAGACATTAACATCGCCCAATTCTTTAATCGACTGTGTTAATAAATGAACTTTACGGCGAGCTACATCAAGTTCCACCTCTAAAGCTGGTTCTAATAAAGCTTCCTCGTATGTTAATTCATAATTACTTGCCAATTGTTCAATTGCATTGGTACGTTGTACTTCAATTTTCCCTAAAGCTACTTTTACCGTACTTTGCTCATCTACAACATTGCGGTGAATACGTTGCAATTCTTTTAATTGCTTCGTATCTTCCTCTAATTTTGCTTGAAGCTCTGTGCGTTTCACTTTATTTGCATTAATTGATTGTTCTAGCTGTTGTTTTGTTAACAATTGGTTTTTAATTTCCACTTGGAAACTTTCTTCCGACATGTTTTCAGGTAGATCACTTTTCGCCACAAATTCAATTTCACGACGAATTTCAGCAACCTCTGTTGCTGCCACATCAAAATGCTTACGCGTTTCTTCAGTAGAAATATAAATACTATCGTATTTCCCAGTTGCTTGTGCACTTTGTTCGCGTTTATTTGCAAGTTCATTTAGCAATTCATCTCTTGCAGATTCACTTTGTTGTTTTAATACATTCAGTTGTTTTATATGTGCATCCATGTCTTCGATTTGCTGAACAAGAGAAGTTAACTCTAGCTCTAGCGCTTCTTTTTTCAGCACAAGCTCTGAATGACGAGAAGTAGAATCCTGTTGAGATGAGCCGTAAATAGATAGACTTTGCTCAAGCATCGTCATTTGCGACTCATAGCGAAGATGCTCTGCTTCTAGTTCATTTACTTGTTTACGTAACTGCTCACCATGATCTTGTTGCACTTCTACTAATGAAGCAGCAGACACAGATTTAGCCTTCCAATCTGCCACTACTTTTTCAGCTTGAATAATAGAAGCTTCCATTCCTACAAGATTTTCCTGTAGTTTTTCTAGCTCTGCTTTTCGACTAAACACAGTGCTTTGCTGTTTATTCGATCCACCACCAGACATCGAACCACCCGCATTGACAACATCGCCATCTAAAGTTACGACACGGTAACGATAATTAACGAATTTTGCAATTTGAGTAGCACCATCTAAATCTTTCGCGATAATGACATGACCTAATAAATGTTCGGCAATTGTACGGAATTTTTCATCAAATGATACCAATTCATCCGCTGTATTTATAAACGCAGGATGTTCAGCAGCTGACTGAATCGCATGTTTCGCTATTTTTCTTGATTTCATAATATTCAACGGGAGGAAGGTAGCACGTCCTGATTTAGCTTGTTTTAAATAACGAATTGCCGATTTCGCATCTGTATCTGTATTTGTCACAATATGTTGTGACGCTGCGCCTAATGCCGTTTCAATGGCCGTTGTATAAATACCTTCTACGTGAACGATTTCTGCTACTGCTCCATGAATACCTTGTAGCTTATTATTTTCTCTCGCTTTTAAGACTTCTTTAACCCCTTGATAGAAACCAGAAAAATCTGCATCTAATTCCGCTAACGTATCGCGACGTGAACGTAATTTTTGAATATGATTATAGCCTTCATATAACAAACGTTGTTTTTCCTGTAATTCTTTGTTGGCATGTTGAAGCGTTGCTTGCGTTGCTTGATAATCTTTTAGTTGCTCAGCTAATTCCTGTTGTAAACGATTTAACACAGGTTCAATTTCAGCCAGATGTTTTTTCGCCTCTTGAAGATTCGTTGAAAGTTCTGTCGATTTATGTGACATTTTTTCATCGGATTGCATTTGTTGATTGATTTGTTGTTCAATACTTTTCAGTTCATTACTTGTAGCTGCTTTTTGACTAAGAAGCTCAATGTATGTACTTCGCTTTTCTTCGATTTCAGCATTTACTTCATCGGTTGAGCGATTCAAATGATTTTCAAGTTCTTTAATTTCTTTGCGTAAGCCATTTAATAAATCTTTTGCCTTGCTTAACTTCGCTTCTTTTTCAAACAATGACTTTTGCCAATTTTCTTTATTGCTCGTTGCCTGCTCTAAAGATTGCTTTAATTTAGCTAATTGTTCAGATGCGTTTTTTTGTTTTTCAGCAAATAATTTTTGATTCCCTTGTAAACGCTCATACTGCGTACTTACTTCTACAAGATGCGAACGATCGGTATCTAGCGTATGGTCCAACTGCATGAGTGTATCTTTCAATTGCGTTAGCTGTTGATCTGCTAAAACAATCGCCTGCGCCTGTTGTTGTTCCTTGCCATCCCAAATCGATTTATTTTTTAATAATTCATCCATTCGCACATCGATTGCTTCAATATCATGAATTAATACACCAATGTCAAACTCACGTAAGCTTTTCTTCATCTCTAAATAATCTTTTGCCGCTGAGGCTTGGATTTCAAGAGGTTCAATACGCTCATCTAATTCATGTAAAATATCGAGGACACGATGTAAATTATCATCTGTTTCAAATAATTTATGTTCCGCTTTTTTACGGCGTTTTTTGTATTTCAAAACACCTGCTGCTTCTTCAAAAATTGCTCGTCGGTCATCAGGTTTACTATTTAAAATTTCATCCACACGACCTTGAGAAATGATAGAGAAGGCCTCTTTACCTAAACCAGAGTCTAGGAAGAGGTCTGTAATGTCTTTCAGTCTACAAGATTGTTTGTTTAATAAATACTCGCTCTCTCCAGAACGATAAACACGACGAGTTACGCTTACCTCATTGTAAGGAATAGGTAAACGTTCGTCTTCATTATCAAGTACGAGAGAAACTTCTGCAAAATTAAGCGGTTTACGTGAGTCACTTCCAGCAAAAATAATATCCTCCATTTTGGTACCACGAAGAGATTTTGCGGACTGTTCACCTAAAACCCAGCGAATTGCGTCGGTTACATTACTCTTGCCACTCCCATTAGGACCAACAACAGCCGTAACACCCGGTACAAAATCAATGCCGATTCGTTCAGCAAATGATTTAAAGCCGATCACTTCTAGCCGTTTAAGATACAAAACTCATCCCTCACTATTCTTTAGGGAACTGCTCTTTCAGCGCGCGCATAGCAGTTTGCGCAGCTTTTTGTTCAGCTTCCTTCTTCGATTTACCATGTCCTTCTCCTAATTCGTTACCATTTAAAATAACTTTTGAAACGAAGGTACGATTGTGTGCAGGGCCATTTTCTTTGACGATTTCATAAGAAAGGACACCTGTATTTGTTTGCTGGACCATTTCTTGAAGTTGACTTTTAAAGTCCACAACTTGAGAAAAAGTACCGAGCTCAACTTTAGGAAATACGACTTTTTCCAAAAATCCTACAACTGTTTCTAAACCTTGGTCTAAATATAACGCACCAATAAATGCTTCAAAGCAATCTGCTAATAATGCAGGGCGTTCGCGACCACCTGTAAGTTCCTCACCTTTACCTAGTAATACATAATGACCAAAATTTAATTCATTGGCAAAATTCACTAGTGATGGCTCACAAACAATTGCTGCTCGTAATTTAGTTAATTCGCCTTCTGTCATTTTAGGAAATAGTAAGAATAAAAACTTAGAAACAGTTAGCTCTAATACAGCATCACCTAAAAATTCTAATCTTTCGTTATCCTCAAAGTTTTTTCTTCTGTGTTCATTTACAAAAGATGAGTGAGTGAAAGCATTATACAATAGATTTTTGTTGCTGAAATTCAAGTTTAAAATACTTTGTAACTCTTCAAATTTATTCTTAGCGTTTTCCGAAATCGCTCCATTTTTTTGAGACAATTCTTCAATTCTCATTTTTATCAACCTTCTTATTTGTTTGCTTACGTACATAGCTAATTCTACTCGTTTATCACAAATAGTGCAAAAATATTATTTCCCTTTACATTTTAAGTCATAAAATCCTCTGTTTGCATCTATTCCAAATAAAAAAGAGCCTGCCGAAGCAGACTCTTTATCATTAAAAGAATTATTTTGCTTATCTAAATTATGCCCGTAATCCGGTCATAAAAATTGAATTAGCCAATTTTGCTCTCGATGAATGATACTGCTGTTCCAACTGTTGAAATTTTCTCAGCGTCCTCATCTTCGATTTGCATATCAAATTCTTCTTCAAGTTCCATTACTAACTCAACAACATCTAATGAGTCTGCACCTAGATCATCTTTGAAAGAAGCCTCTAATTTCACTTCGCTTTCGTCAACACCAAGACGGTCAACGACCACTTTTGTTACACGTTCAAGTACTGTAGCCAAAATAAACACCTCCTCTCAATGATAATCTGTTCAACTAAGTGGTCTGACCACTTTTTGTATAGTATACAACACTCTCACGATTTTTAATATATACTTTTGAACCTTTTTGCTAAAAAAATTACATGACCATACCGCCATCAACATGTAAGGTTTGACCCGTCATATAACTTGCATCATCAGAAGCCAAGAATGCTACGACTTTTGCCACTTCTTTTGCTTGACCTAATTTAGCCAAAGGAATTTGTGTTAGCATAGATGCTTTCACCTCTTCAGGTAAAGCTGCCGTCATTTCTGTTTCGATAAAACCAGGAGCAATCGCATTTACACGAATATTACGTGGCGCAAATTCCTTCGCTGTTGTTTTCGTTAGACCGATGACACCCGCTTTTGAAGCGACGTAATTCGCCTGTCCTGCATTTCCTGCTACACCTACAATAGATGCCATGTTAATAATACTTCCTGTACGTTGTTTCATCATTTGACGACTTACCGCTTTTGTACATAAGAAGACTGATTTTAGATTTGTATTAATAACCGCATCAAAATCTTCCTCTTTCATACGCATAATTAAATTATCGCGTGTAATTCCAGCATTATTCACTAAAATATCAATTGAACCAAAAGCATCCATTGTTGCTGCAACTAATGATTTTACATCATCTGCGTCTGCCACATTTGCCTGTACAGCAATTGCTTGACCACCAGCTGTTACAATTTCAGTCACAACAGCTTCAGCCTTCTCCTTGGAGCCACTGTAATTAACGATAACTTTTGCACCTTCTGAAGCAAGTTGTAATGCGATTTCGCGACCTATCCCTCTAGATGCGCCTGTGACGATTGCTGTTTTATCATTAAACTTCACTCGTATTCCACTCCTTTGATGCTTCAATTACTGTTTGAAGCGTTTCTTCATCATATACACAGTAAGTCGTTAATTGACGATCTACTTTTTTAACTAAACCACTTAATACTTTTCCAGGTCCACATTCAATAAATGTGTCTACACCATTCGCAATCAATTGGCGAACAGTTTCTTCCCAACGTACAGGTGAATATAATTGTTCAACTAATAATTGACGGACTTCTGATGCTTTTGTTACAGGAGCAGCAGTTACGTTGGCAATAACAGGTACTTTTGCATCTGTCATTTCAACGGTATCTAACATACCTTTTAACTCGGCCGCCGCTGGACGCATTAATTCTGAATGGAATGGTCCGCTAACTACCAATGGTAATACACGACGTGCTCCAGCTTCCTTCGCCTTCACACCAGCTGCTTCAACTGCTTTCACTGTTCCTGAAATAACAATTTGTCCTGGGCAATTTAAATTAGCCAATTGTACAACTTCACCTAATTCACTTGTTACACTATCTGTTACTGCTTTTAAGGCTTCAGCATCTAGACCTAATACCGCTGCCATTGTACCTTGACCGGCAGGAACTGCTTCATTCATAAAAACGCCTCGTTTATGTACTGCAACAACAGCATTTTCAAAACTCATGACGCGTGAGGCAACAAGAGCAGAATATTCACCTAAGCTATGTCCAGCAGTAAAATCTGGAGAAATTCCATTTTCCATTAATCTTTCGGCTACCATAACACCCGTTGTCAATAATGCCGGTTGTGCATGATACGTTAAAGTTAATTCCTCTTTTGGTCCTTCTAACATTAATTTCGATAATTCAAAACCAAGCAAATCATCCGCTTTATTGTACATTTGTTTACTCACATCATGAGCAGCGATTAATTCCGCACCCATACCTACTGTTTGTGAACCTTGTCCTGGAAAAATAAAAGCGATTTTTGTCATAGTTAATTCTCCTTTGAAATCGTAGAATCAATCGTCGGGCATACTTCATGACTAACCATAATATGCGTTTGTCGAATGGCGCTATAAATAGCTCTTGCTTTTGAAGAACCATGCGCTTTAACAACAGGTGCTTTTAGACCAAATAATGGGGCTCCACCATACTCTGAGTAATCCATTTTTGTTTTTATATTCTTCAAGCCTTTTTTCATCATGACAGCTGCTACTTTTGTTTTTGTTGAAGCCATAAATTCTTCCTTCAACATACCAAAAATATTGCCCGCAATACCTTCGATTGTTTTTAATACCATATTTCCTGTAAAACCATCTGTTACAACAACATCTGCTGCGTGATTTAATAATTCACGTGCTTCAACATTGCCAATGAAATGAATGCCTTGTTGTTCTTTCAATAGTTTAAAGGCTTGTTTTGCCAGTTCATTTCCTTTTTTATCTTCTGTACCAATATTTAATAAACCAACTGTTGGGTTTTCTATACCGCGCACTTGTTTCGCGTAAATACTTCCCATAATGGCATATTGTAAAATGTTTTCTGGTTTTGCATCTGCATTAGCCCCTAAATCTAACATATCAAAGCCTACGCCATCCATAGTTGGTAAAGTCGTAGCTAATGCAGGTCGATCGATGCCTTCAATTCGATGCACAATAAATAATCCAGCTGCCATTAAAGCACCTGTATTCCCTGCAGAAACACATGCATCTGCTTCACCGTCTGCTACAGCTTGTGCCATTTTCACCATTGATGCATCTTTTTTACGACGTACCGCACGAACAGGTTCATCCGTTCCTTCAATGACTTCTGAACAGTGAATAACAGTTACCCGTTTATGTTCTTTTAAATACGGTGCCATTTTCTCTTGATCGCCATAGATTAAAAATTCAACATCTTGGAAATCTTCAATTGCACTGAACACACCTTCAATTATTTCTTTTGGTGCATTGTCTCCACCCATGCCATCAATTGCGATTTTCATGTTATTTTCCACCTTTACCTTTCGTACGATACATTTCAAATAGGCCAATGAATACAGTTTTACCTTCTACTGTTGACGTTACTTTTACAAATGTACGGTTTTTTTCCTTATCCTGACCTGTTACAACTGCTTTTGCAATTACGCGGTTTCCTGCATGTACAGGTTTCGTGTAATTTAATTCAGATTTAACTGTCAGAGCTAAATCATCATTGATAACTGCGACTGCTAATGAATTGGCTTGGGCAAATAAGTGATGTCCTCGCGCAATACCATTTCGTTGAAATACATGTTCTTCTTGAACATCAAAAATAGAAATGGCACGTTCGTCTAAGTCAATATCAATAATTTCACCAATCACTTCATCTAGCGGCAATGTTTTTACTTCATTTTCAAAATTATGTGCTGCTACATCTTTAATACGTTCGCGTAGCTCTGGGATAGATAATTCCATACGATCTAGTCGTATTGTTTGAACACTTACTCTAAATTTATTGGCAAGCTGATCATCCGTAATAAAGGGATTATCTTCAATGGTCTGTATCAACAATTTTTGTCGATCTTTTTTTGAATATTTCATTGTTTTTTCCGCCCCTTGTATTAGCACTTGGTACTAATATCAGTATATAAATATAAAAAAGAGAATGCAAGGATTGTTTTCTCAATTACTTGGCATTCTCTTTATTAGTCTATTCTTTCGCCATCCAGAATCCCCGACTGCTCTAGGGTTCCTCGTAACGATGCATAGCGAGAATCTGTCCAAAATTTCTCTGATGCGACCAGTTCAGTCGCATCCTGTCTTGCTGTTTCTAATGCACGATAATCATGAATTAAATCGGCTACTTTAAATTCAGGAAGACCACTTTGCTTACGACCAAAGAAATCCCCTGGTCCACGCAGTTCTAAGTCTTTCTCAGCCAAGCGGAATCCATCGGTCATTTCAACCATCGACATCATACGTTCCTTACCTTCATCACTTTTCGGATCCGCTAATAAAATACAATATGATTGATGTTCACCACGACCTACACGACCTCTTAATTGATGTAATTGAGCCAAACCAAAACGCTCCGCATCATAAATTATCATAAATGTCGCATTCGGAACATTAACGCCTACTTCTACAACCGTAGTAGAGACAAGAATGTTTAATTTCCCTTCACTGAATTCACGCATAACTTCATCTTTATCATCACTGTGTAAACGACCATGCATTAGTCCTACTTCAAACTTTCCTTGAAAAACGGTTGCCAATTGTTGATACACGTCTACTGCATTTTGAACATCAAGCTTATCAGACTCTTCAATTAAGGGGCAAATCACATAGGCTTGACGTCCTGCTGCAAGTTCACTTTCCATTTTTTGAAGTACTTGATTAAACTGCTCATGCTTCAACCAATGTGTCTCGATTTCTTTTCTTCCTGCGGGTAGTTCATCAATGATAGAAACATCCATTTCTCCAAATGCTGTAATCGACAGCGTTCGGGGAATGGGTGTTGCGGTCATAAATAACACATCTGGATTAGCGCCTTTATCTTTTAAAATACGTCTTTGCTCTACACCAAAACGATGCTGTTCATCCGTAATAACAAGACCCAATCGATTAAAAATAACATCTGGTTGAATAAGGGCATGTGTTCCAATAACGATATCTAATTCACCATTGTCTAGACGCTCCAAAATTTCACGTCTTGCTTTCGTTTTCGTCGCACCTGTTAACAGTGCTAAACTCACACCAAAGGGTGCTAACCATTCATTTAAACTCTCTGCATGCTGCTCTGCTAAAATACCTGTAGGAGCCATTAATGCACCCTGAAAACCAGCTGTCACTGCAGCATAAAGCATAGATGCTGCTACAACTGTTTTACCTGAACCTACGTCACCTTGTAATAAACGATTCATGCGGTGAGGAACGAGTAAATCTTTACAAACTTCATTTACTACACGTTTTTGAGCACCTGTTAATTCATATGGGAGCGCATCAAAAAACTGACGTAATTTTTCTACGTCATAACGAATAATCGTACCATGTTCATCTTCTTTTCGAGCTTTTCTTAACGCCTGAATTTTCAATTGAAATAGCAATAATTCTTGATAGACAAAACGACGTCTAGCCTGTTTCGCCATATTGCCATCCTTCGGAAAATGAATGCCCTCTAAAGCTTGATCAATGGGCATTAATTTATACTTACTTAGCAACTCCATTGGCAAAGTTTCCTGTATTTGATGACCATATAAATCTAAGGCTTGACGCATAAAATTCCTGAATTTTTTCTGTGAAAGCTTCCCTTTGATACTATAAACAGGTTCAAAGTCAGCATGTTCATCTGCAGAACCAAAATTAATATTCGTTCCGTTAATGACCTGCCTTCCTCGATCCCATTTCCCTGTTACTGTCACATTCGTCCCCGGCTGTAGTTTATTTTTCAAATAACCTTGGTTGAAAAATACGACTTTAATGAGATGTCTCCCCGCCAACATCTGTACTTGAAGGCGTGATTTCTTGTTACCTAGAAATAGCACAGTCGGCACACTTTCGATACGCCCCTCTACTGTGACACGTTCATTATGGGGTGTTTCAGCAAGATCTTTGAGACGAAAGTCTTCATGACGATAAGGAAATGTCCAAATCAAATCTTCTATGGTCTGAATATTCATAGTGGCTAAATTTTCTTCTGCCGCTTTCCCTACCCCACTTAGCTCGGTTATTGCTTGTGTCAGTTCACTAGCCACGGTTTGCTACTGCACCTCCGAAAATTCTTTTTTCTAACCATTTACCAGTTGGTGTTGCCGCTAATCCACCTTGCGCCGTTTCACGTAAAGCCACTGGCATCGTTTGACCTATACGATACATTGCATCAATAACTTCATCTGTTGGTATACGACTTTCTACACCTGCTAATGCCATATCAGCTGATACCATTGCATTGGCTGCTCCCATTGCATTTCTTTTTACACAAGGAACTTCAACTAAACCTGCAACTGGATCACATACTAATCCTAGCATATTTTTCAAAGAAATTGAAAAAGCATGGGCACTTTGTTGCGGTTTTCCGCCAGCCATTTCTGTAATTGCAGCTGCTGCCATCGCCGCCGCCGAACCAACCTCTGCCTGACAGCCACCCGCTGCACCAGAAATCATCGCATTATTTGCCACAACCTGTCCAAATGCACCCGCTGTAAATAAAAATCGAACCATTTCCTCTTTTGTCGGATTTAATTTATTTTTAACTGCAAAAAGAGTACCTGGAACAACGCCTGCTGAACCTGCTGTTGGTGTTGCACATATTGTTCCCATTGCCGCATTAACTTCATTAGTTGCTACCGCTTTACTAACCGCATCTAATAGAAAATCACCTGATAAACCTTTTCCAGATTTCATATAATTTTGAATTAATACCGCATCTCCGCCAGTTAACCCTGTAACAGATTGAACACCTTTCAACCCCCGTTCAACAGCGGCCTCCATTACCTCAAGATTACGGAACATTTGTTGCATAATATCTTCACGACTACGTTCTGAAACCATCATCTCTTGCTCAATCATAATTTCAGAAATTAATTTATTTTCATTTTCTGCACGCTCAACTAATTCACGAACATTTCTAAATAGCACTTCCATTGCTAAATCGCCTCCTAATTCTTAATTCGCGTTACCTTCGTAATGTTTGGTAAAAGTTCAATCTCCTCAAGAATAGAAGCATCAATATTTTGGTCTACTTCAATAACCATCAACGCCATATTTCCACGTTCCTTACGAGAAACTTCCATATGTCCGATATTAATTGAATGATTAGCTAAGCATACAGCTACATTTGCAACCGCACCCGCCTTATCTTCATGCACAACTAATATAGCGGCCATACCACCTGACATACGTAGTGGGAAACCATTTAATTCGGTGATTTCAATCGCACCACCACCGATAGATATCCCTCCCATGCTTAATTCACTATCACCATCACCGACAATAATACGTGCTGTATTTGGGTGTTCAACACTCCCTGTTTCTGTAATAAACTCGAAAGTTAACCCTAGACGTTCTGCATCTTCGAAGGATGTCTTGATACGTTCATCATATGTATCATAGTCAAGTAATCCTCCAATTATTGCTACATCTGTCCCATGACCCTTATATGTTTCTGCAAATGAGCCGTATAAATGAATTTTTGCCCATGTAGGTTGTTTACCAAATAAATCTCTTGCTACACGTCCAATGCGTGCCGCTCCTGCTGTATGCGATGAGGATGGACCAATCATCACTGGACCAATAACATCAAAAACAGATGTAAACTTCATTATTTTTCCTCCCTGCCTACTGTTGTATCTACTAATAGTACAACATTAAAAGTTAAAACCCAAACAATTTAGTCAATTTTGTGAACGTAATATTCCCTTGATTAGTTTGACATTTCTTTCTAAGAAAAAAATAATTTTAAAATACAATTTAAGGCTTTATAAATGCAAAAAAAGCGCTTGGAAATCACGAAGACTTCCAAGCGCTTTATTTACAAAAATATTATTCAACAGAGAAAATGAATGGATATAGTGGTTGTTTACCATTGTGGATTTCCACTTCTACATCTTCATAATTTTCTTCAATATAAGCTACGATTGCATCTACTTGCTCTTTCGATGCATCTTCACCATAAATAACCGTTACAATTTCAGCATCCTCATCAATAATTTCGTTAACTAAGAATTCTGCTGCATCTGAGATAGATGGTGTAGCTTTCACAATTTTTCCTTCAGCCATAGCCATGAAATCATCTTTGTGAATTTCAACACCATCTATTGAAGTATCACGTACAGCAAATGTAATTTGTCCAGTTTTCACACCAGCAATAGCTGATGTCATAGACACTTTATTTTGCTCTACAGTAGCTTCTGGGTTAAATGACAGCATAGCTGTTAAACCTTGAGGTATTGTTTTTGTTGGAACAACTGCTGCTTCAATTCCAAGAACTTCAGCTGCTTGTTCTGCTGCCATAATAATATTTTTATTATTAGGTAAGATTAATACTTTCTCAGCACCAACTTCTTGAACGGCTTTCACGATATCTTCAGTAGAAGGGTTCATCGTTTGTCCACCCTCGATTACATAAGCTGCGCCTACACTCTCAAGTAGTTCTTTAATTCCTTTACCCATTGCAACAGTTACGATTGCATAAGGAACTTTTTTAGCTACTTTTGGTTCTTCACCAACAATAGCCGTATGTTGAAGGCGCATATTATCTACTTTAATCTTCACTAAGCTACCATATTGATGACCATAGGCAATTACTTCACCTGGTGTTTCTGAGTGTACGTGAATTTTAACTACTTCATCATCTGAAATAACTAGTAAAGAATCACCAAAATGACTCATTTCTTCACGGAATTTTGCTTCATCAAATGGACGTTTATCAGTTTCAAAACGAACCATAAATTCTGTACAATATCCGTAAACAATATCCGCTGTATCCATGAAATCTTGTACATGATGCTCTGTGCTTACTAGATCATCCATTGAATTCGCTTCAGTTTTCGCAGGTAATGCTTCACCTTTTAAGCTAGCAAGGAATCCTTCATAAACATATAGTAAACCTTGACCACCACTATCAACTACCCCTACTTCTTTTAGTACGGGTAATAATTCTGGTGTTTGATCAAGTGCTACTTTAGCTGCTGCTACCGTTTCTTCCATTACAACGATAATACTATCTGAGTTTTGGGCTGAAGTAACCGCTTGTTCTGCTGCTAAACGTGCAACAGTTAGAATTGTTCCTTCAACTGGCTTCATAACAGCTTTATATGCTGTCTCTACACCATGTTGCAGTGCTTGTGCAAATTTTTCTGCACTTAAAGTTTCTTCTTTTTCAATCGCTTTACCGAATCCACGGAAAAGTTGAGATAAAATTACACCCGAATTACCACGAGCACCCATTAAAAGGCCTTTTGATAATGCTTGTGCTGTTGATCCAATATTTGCATTTGCTTTTGCAGCAGTTTCTTTTGCTCCAGATGTCATTGATAGGTTCATATTCGTACCTGTATCACCATCTGGTACAGGGAATACGTTTAATGCATCTACATAATCAGCATTTTGTGATAAGTGATGCGCACCCATTTGTACCATTTCCGCAAATTTTATTCCGTCTAATGACTTCATTTGAATAAGTTCCTCCTCTTACACGTTCGCTACACGAACACCTTGCACATAGATATTAACTGAGCCGACAGACATTCCAAGTGTTTTATCAAGTGTATATTTCACTTTTGATTGCACTTGATAAGCGACTTCAGAAATTTTTGTACCATAACTAACGATGACATACATATCAATATGTAGTTGATCGTCTACTTGACGTACAACCACGCCTTTGCCAAAGTTTTCTTTTTGTAGAATATTTGTAAGTCCATCACGAATCTGATGTTTACTTGCCATCCCTACAATCCCATAGCATTCGATAGCTGCACCACCGGCTATTTGTGATACAACATCATTTGAAATATCGATACTTCCGAATTCATTCTTAAGCTCTACTGACATGTTCTGGCCCCCTGACTTAAAGTTAACTGTTTTCTATTGTACTCTTTTTCTTCATCATTGAACAACTTCTTAAACATACAGCTTTCATTATACAACACCAAAGTCTATATATTAAGCGTAATTACACAAGAGGTAAAGTAAAATGTTTCCTTACAACCAAGTATATTTTGTAAAGTTGTTATGATTTTTTTATATTTCTTATAAATAATAACAATAAATACGAAAAGAAAAAAGGTCTGTAAAGGTTTTTTTCTTGAAAGGCAAAGAAAAGGAGTTGCAATGTATTTTAGTGTATGTTAAATTATTAAAGTATGTGAAATATCGAAGTGAAACATGAACTTTCAACTTCTTATATAGGAGGGAAATAATATGCCAAAACAATGTGTAATTACTGGTCGTAAAGCTCGTGCTGGTAACAACCGTTCTCACGCTATGAACTCAAGTAAACGTACTTGGGGTGCAAACTTACAAAAAGTTCGTATCTTAGTTGATGGTAAACCAAAAAGAGTATGGGTTTCAACTCGTGCTTTAAAATCTGGTAAAGTAGAACGCGTTTAATTCTATTTAAAAAAGGAAGTAGCTCTATGAGCTGCTTCCTTTTTTGTATTTTTTTAAAGAAAAGAAAAAAACGCCTATTCCACAAGTGAGTACACTGCAGGGATTGAAGAAAAAATATACCCACAAGGATGCAAACGGACAAATGCTGACACAGGATGTAGTTGAAAACATTCTTTCTTCCTCTTTCACATCAGTTTTCGATGATCACTTGCCCCCATTCAGCTTTAAATTGCACTTAATTCTAAGTAGCTGGGCTTCCCTCACTCCTGACCACCCCCAAAATTACAAAAAGAAAATTTCTATGTAAAATATATTAAAAGCAAAAAAATACTAACTATTTAATAAAACACCATATTTTATTTTTTAAAACGAGCAAAAAGAACC
>JAGHSJ010000344.1 GCA_018065935.1 Candidatus Kurthia equi | reverse complement strand
TAAAGGCATATAGCACTTTTTCTATAACAGAGTATTCATGAAGTGGTAAAATTTCTCGTTAAATAAACTTAATTCCCCAAAATTACATGAATACATATTTTTTTTTACTTTTCGGTACGAAAGCCTTTTAGTTTCTTTAACATAGTAAGTGCACAAAAATATTAGTTTTGTCTATTAAAATACGCGAAATGGTCGTTTTTTGTGAATTAATTAAATACATTCGATTAAAATTAAGGGAAATTTAGTGTATTTATAGGTAATTGATATTAGATTACTATCTGCAAAGCAACTGCATTTTGGCATATATAAGAAAGGATAGTTGAATTATGAAATACAGTAGATTCAGTGAATTACCAAGTAGTAATTCAGAAGTTTTTATACACAATGAAAGTAATTACAATAAAAGCGTGGATTTTCAAAATTACAAAAGAATGTTAGCTTTGGATATTAAACATAATGATTTAACTGCTCCAACTGGTATATCATTTCGAGCAAATCAGCAAATGATTACAGATAATAACCCAACTAATAAAATAGTAAGCTGGATCATGCGCTCTCAATTAAACGAAAACGCTACCCTTGTTAATTTAGAGGAAGTTGATATTTTTGCTACAAGTTTAGCAAATGCAGTTTATAAATTTAAAAACAAGATTTACAAACATCTTTTGTACTTCCTACATATCTGTTTGGATGAATTAGGAGCAGTGAAAGAACATTTATCTTTAGAGGTTGTTTGCGACTACGACCCTGTTAAAAAGGATTTTAATGATAGGGTTTTTGTAGAAATTAAGTTCAGAAAGCCTGACCATGTTAAAGATGCGACTATGTATACACACATTTTTTCAAAAATCGCAAATTCACTCATTACTGACTTTTCACCGACGACTGCCGCAAAGGTAACTACTCTGCATAAAGATACAGGTCTTTATCAATATGTATTAAATTTTTCATTAAGCCTTTTTATATTTAAAAAGCGTGCAAAATTACGAAATCTAGAAACCCCATTATTCAAGTTTGAAAATGACCGTTTTAAATATTTTGACGGAACTGTTAAACAGTGGATTCGTAAACTAAGAGCAGCACAAAATCGACAAGGTACAAATTTAAAAATTTACTTTGAAGTCGATAGAGATAACCGCAACGAACTATACGAAAATGATACACAATCACAATTCATTCATAATTCAGAGGTCATTGATGGCGAAATCTTTAAAAATGCTTTTTATAATACAATTAAAAAAAGCAGTGAATATGAAATCGAGAATAAGAGGTGATAATACATGTTATTTAATGGGGTTTTATTAGCAGCTGATGCTTTATTAGATAAAATCAAAAGTGGGAATCCCGGAACGGTTGATAACAATACCCACGAGATCGTTACAGACAGTGGAAGTCTTACAGATACTATTGCTGGTCTAAAGGGTGCATCAAGTACACTAATCGTTGATTTTGTAGATTGGGGTAGCATTGTTATCGCTATCCTTTTCGTAATCGGGGTTGTTATGATGCTTGTTTCTATTATGTTTAGAAATGGACAGTGGCAAAAGTGGGGGCAAGGAACCATGTTAATGGCATTCTTAGCCCTATTAGCCATTCGTGCTTTCCCTATTGTTATTTTGTCGTTTAAATCGGGTACAGATATAAACGATGCACTAACTGATGGACTAGCGGTGTTTTCTCAAATTGCCCTATTCCTATGTGTCGTAGGAATACTACTGAGCATTTTATTCCGTTTCGCATACGCATTAATCAAGCATCCTGAGTACCACCGTTGGTCCAAAAACGTTTTAAACGTATCTATTATGATGATTTTCGTGGCTTTGATTGCGCCTTATATATTTAAATTCTAAAATAAAGGGAATATTAAAGTTATTCCTTTTATTTACCTGTATAAAATATTAAAAATGCATGATATAATTTGGTAGTATTTGATTATTTAACAAACAAATAAATAAAATTGTCGGAATCCCCAGCAATTTAAGTATTCGAGTAATGTCTATTTTTGATAGGCATTACTTATTATGCTTATTTTGTTGGGGATTTTTTTTGGGAAAGGAACATCACATTGGAAGAAATCATTATAGCTGCAACCAATGAAAGTAAGTTGGACTTTTGGCTAAATGTCATTGATATTAGTACGGATTTAGATTCAATGGCAATCCTTATGGAAGAAAACAATTTAATTGGAATTAAAAAAAAGCGCATTAAAGAATCGCCTATACCATTAATTTTGATAGTAGGTGATGAGTCTAGAAATTTTACAAATCAGCAACGTGAAGACATATTAGCGGATATTAAAGAAATTGCAAAACAGAAAAAAATGGTTATTTTAAATAAAACATTAGCAAAACAATTATCCATTTCACCATCTGGCTTACATTACTATGGTGTACGAGCAATTGTTGAGGAAACTATGTCCATGATATTGATTGCGAATGTTTTACAAATGGTTTATGACGGTGGCATTTATATTGAGCCAATCGTCCAAGTGATATAATTTTTATATTAATAGTTAATATAAAATTTACAACAAACAAGATTTAGTTTATAATAAATACACGTTTGAGAAGGAGTATGATCCATGCAAATATTGTGTTTTTCGGACCTTTACCAAATCGAGAAAGTTCCCACGATTGACTGCGACTTAGTGGTTTTATTAGGAAACGTTTCGAAGAAGGTTATTAGAGAAATAGAAATCATATATCAGGAGCAGCCGATTGTCGGTTTACTAAGTAATACATGCGCGCCCGATACATATGCAGGAACACAAGTTATTGATATTCATGAAAAGGTAGTAGAAATTGACGGAATTCGTTTCTCGGGTTACGGTGGGGTACCTTCACATGGAGATTCAAGAAAGGGCTATTATACAGAAAAACAATGTAAGGATTTCATTGACAAGTTGGCCGTTAGTGATGTAGATGTATTGCTATCATATAGCAATCCAGCGTACGGAGATCTTAAAGGCAACGACTCGAAGGATGGGTTTAAGGCTTACAATGAAATTTTTATAAACAAATTAACCAAATATTTAATTCATGGACGCTTACATCAGAACCTCAAACGCACACTTGCAAAAGTAAATATTCATATTGTCTATGAGCACCAGCTTATAACAATAAAAGAATTGAAGGGCGGAAATTAACATGACGAATGAACAAGAATTACAAGAAGGTACTGCATTAGCAACTTGCGCTAATTGTAAATCTGTTTTTGTGGTGATGGAAGAATTTAAAGACGTTACTCATTATTGCTCAAAGGAATGCAATGAAGAGCACTCTTTATTTAATCTTGAATCGTTAAAGTAGTAAGAACGAGTAAGCACGTCCATGAATAAACTTGGTTGCATGACAGAACTGCTGCAGCTCGGTTTATTCTTTTTTATATAACGCTATTTTAAGCAAAAGAGGTAGGAGTAATATTGAAAGTTTATCAGAATACGATAATAGCCGAGAAGACGAGCCAATTGAAAGCCTATTTATCGGTTGTCTCGCCTAACGATGTTGAAAAAATCACACCATTTCATTATGTAATTGCACCTTGTAAAGTGTTTCCTAATGGGGCAAATGCGGTCAGTTGTCGTGGCTTTTTAATGGCACTTCTTGATCCAGCAGAATACAAAGGGCTAGAACGATTAAAAAATTGGAACATAGAAGATGTGCCGTTTCCAATTCCGCGCCCTTATATCTTCGCTCCTGGTAAGGGAAAGGGTATAAGGGAACAATTAGAACATATTAAAAATGTTCTCCGCACTTCGGTTAATCAGTACGGCATTGAAAATGTAACGGTTGTTACGGCTACGGATATTGATGAAAGTGGAGCTGCTATCGCTGAGCAAGTTTATCTTTACAGTTTTTCGCCAAGCGAATGGGTAAAAGTAAACAAAAAAGCACTACACATTAACTCTTTAGAAAAAACGGATGTATTTAAAGGTTTTATGCACCTCAACGGATATGAGCATACCGCACGAATGGCACAGTCGAGCTTGGCAAAACAATGTTCAGATTGGGCAACTGGTTTAGGACTAACTCGTGTTGTCACGATATTAGCCAAACAAAAGGTTACTGAAGCCATTGAGCGCCTTAATAATGGGAGTGCTTTGTTATATCCAATGGGCGTTGCAAAACAGACAATAAACATCAACGCTGAAGACATATTTCCGAAAGGCAGCGCGGCACGAATGGGCAGGGTATCCCACCCGACCTTACATTTCATATTTAATCGAGAAAATGAGATTTTAAATTTCAAGCCAAAGGATTTCTATGAAATTAATGCGAATTTCACAACTCCGCAAGGCTCGTATAAAGGGAAATTACCGAAGTTTAAAACATTCGACCCCAATGAGGTAAGTCAATTATTTGCACAGCATGGTATCCAAAACGGGGGTACATATGCGGGGATTGTGAGCGACATTAAAACCGAGCGCAAGAAGAAGAGTGCACCATTGTTACACTCCTTAACTTCACTACAAGCCCTTGCTAACCGTAAGTGGAAAATGAGCGCCAAACAGGTGCTTGATGCAGTGCAACAGTTGTATGAGGCGAAAATTACGACCTATCCGAGAACTTCATGCCGCCTTATAACAACTTCTGTTTTTCAATATTTAAACGAGAATGTAGAAAAATATAAGCAGGCTTTAAATATGCCTTTCGATAATGCCTATACTGCGCCCCGTAATCGTTTCGTTAATAACGAGTCTGTGGAGGAACACCATGCTATTGTGTTGACAAGGAATGTTCCAACCCTAGAGCAAATTAACACATTGCCGGAAGGACAACGCAATCTTTATTTAGAAATTGCACGTACTACGTTAGGGATGTTTGCTCCTGATTATGAATATGATCAGACGACCATTACGACAACCGTAAATAATTTGCCATTTGTTTCGGTCGGAAAAATTGAACGTGTTCGTGGTTTCGAATCCCTTTGGGATAAAGAAGTAACAGCAACTAAAACAACCCAGAAAAAGGCTGCGGATGATGAAGAAGAAAACCAATCTTTACCGCCATTAACTCCGAATCAGCAAGTGCAAGGGCAAGTGAATGTCAAAACAGGCACAACTCAGCCCCCACAACGGTATACCGAAGCCGCTTTACTTGAAGCTATGGAATCCGCAGGAAAGTTTGTTGAAAACGAAGAAGAACGCGCTATCTTAAAAGAAGTAAAGGGAATCGGTACTCCAGCCACAAGGGCGGATATTATCGCATCTATCAAAGATGCCAAGTATGTTGAAGTTGAAAAAAATCACTTATTTCCAACACCTAAAGCAATGCTCGTTTGCCGAATGACGCAAGGAACGATGTTATCGAATCCTGAAACGACAGCCAAATGGGAAATGTACTTGAAAAACATTTCACAAGGTAAGGGGAATGCCAATGCTGAAACCTTTATCGAGCGCAATATTCAATTTATCCAGCATTTTAAAGACACGTTCATTCATCGTATTGATGAACCCGATATAAAAAAGTATGTAGAGGCCGTTGTCATTCAAGCTAATACAAGTGCTGTTCAATCACGTATTGTTTGCCCTAAGTGTAAAAATGGTGAGATTAAAGCACATCAAAGCAAGGATAAGAAAAGCACTTTCTTCTCTTGTTCAAGTTATAACACCGAAAACGCTTGCGGTTTCTCTATGAGCAGTACGTTTTTCGAAAATAAATTAACGAAGACTCAACTGGTTCAACTTTTAACAAAAGGCATTACCAAAGCCGAAGTTAAACTCAAATCGAGAGCCGGTAAGGAATATAAAGCGAAGATCCGCTTAAATCCCGATACCTTTAAAATGGAACAAGTATTTGACCAATCCAAGAAACCTAAAACCCAAAAATCAAAATAGAGTGGGGAACACATCAATGTATCTAGTGATATTATTAGTGCTCGTATTACTTTTGAGCAACAGCTGCATCAACGACCTTTTCCGTCAGCCTAAATTTATAAAAATCATGACATATTTTACTGCGCTATCCTTATTAGCTTTTATAGGAATGCTAGGTACGGTTACATTAATTGTTCGCGTAGCATTACATACAAACGTATTCATTAGTAATTGGATAGAGCCCATCGGCATTATTTACATTGCTATTCAATTTGGCATCTTTATTATAAGTAAACTGTATCAGCTGTACTCACAGTTACAGCAAAAGCAACAGCAACAGTTCAATTAATTGTTTATGTATGGAGGAATTTACAATGGACTCAAATCCAATTAAAGCACTTAAACGTATTACATCTAAATTGGTACCTGAAAAAAAGGAAGCACTGGAAACGATTGAACCAAAGGGATTGCCTACAATTCAGCTAACTGAAAGTGACTTAAAGCGAAAAACGGAAGAAATCAAGCAGTATTCAAGTGAAGAAGAAATACGTATTCGTAATCGTTTCGCTAACATTTTAGCCAGCGAGGAAGATAATACAGAAGATGCTGAGTTATTGAAACCAGTCGAAAAAATAGAAGAAAGCGAACCTGGAGAAGATTACTACATTCATGCAGAAGATAGCGAAGAGACGCCTTTATTAACAAAACCTTTAAAAATACCACCTATTCAAATGCAAAAGGAATTTGAGCGCACTTCTGAGGCCGTCGTAACAACTCAACTTCATATCAATGAAAGCTATATTGATGAAAATATTGAAAACGCGGATGAATTACAAGAAAGTATGATATGTTTACACCCTACTTCAAATAAGCATCATGATGAGCCCGAGGACAATGAAGAGTGGATGCGTCGTATTGAGGAAGAAGAAGAACGTCTTGAAATGGAAAGCACGATTGTTATTAAATTAGAAACAAGTGAATAGTAAATTAGTAATAAAATTGTAAACGAATATAAGTTTAACCTAATTAGGTTAAATTTCATTTCCCATCCAATTAAGGCTATGATAAACTAATTTATGGTTGTTGCATCAATTATCTAATGATCTTAAGTGTTCTTAGGTATAATTGATGTTCTCGTATTTATTGGTAAATACACTCATATTTGATTTTGTTTTGTTTAAGCTTATGTTTCATAAGCATGAGAGGTGTGTCCGATGGGAAGGGCACACCTCTTTTTACATTTACAGACGTATCGTAAATACGTTATAATAACAGCATACTATTTTTTACTTTCAGCATTTCTACTTGTCCAACCTCAACGGGATACTTATGCCTTTTTGCAGATTGTGACGATTAACTTAAACTTAACGAGCCTTTGGGCTAAATGATTGATAGAAGAATTTTTTAGTACACCTTTATTCGTACTGATTCTATCGAAATTTAGCTTGAAGGCTCTTTTTTTGTGCGTTTAAGCTGCTGCGCCATTTTCGGCAAACAATAGAGAGTAGTATGCAAATATCAAAAATCAAACATGAGAAATCGATTCATTCATCCCAAATATGGATCGGAATTTTGCAATTACTAGGAGGATGTCAACATGACAACAATTACACAAGAAAACAACACAACAACTACAATGATTCCAGCTATTGAATCGAAGGAACCAGAAATGAAAACAGTTTATCGCGGTTACTGCGTTTGTACAGACCTTTCTTTAGCACTTGATGAAGAAACATTGTACTATCTCGAATACCACAATAAAACACATTTCTTTGTATCCAAATTCCCGTCTGCTTGAATTTAATATAGGGTGAATAGCATAATAAAATAAAGCTACACCTTATATTTAAAGGTTTTTAGTTTGATTATATATAATCAAACTTTATAATCAAATTTTTTTGTCTAGGGGTACGGCCCACATTTCGGAAATGTTGTACGTTAAGGAATGTTAAGAATATGCACGATTTTATTCAACATCATGATGAACGCAGCCAGCACCAAAACATGTTCAACTTGTTGCTGGGACTAACTTTGTAAAAACGTGCATAAAAGTATGTATAAATAATGTTCCACTAAAAAAGCGAAAAATGTTGATTTAACAACGTTTATCGCTTTTTGGTGTATTTCCAAACTTTTCGTTTGGGAACGTTATTTCTTATAGGGGTCTCGTCAATTTTCCCGTATTTACAACGATAAGAAATCTTATTAACACTGGATATGTTTTGGGGAAGAGCCAATAATAATTCTATAAAAACCTTGTATGCATAATTTTTAACCCCCGTCGATAATTTAGAACAGGGGCTATGCTTGTTTGGACTTTTAGAATCAAAAACTGCTAAACCCATAACCTTTTAAGAGAAGCTGATTTAATTTTATTGATACCAAACAGCTTGAGAATTATACATATTATAATAAACACCTTTCTTATTTATTAAATCTTCATGGTTTCCAATTTCAGCAATTTCGCCTTTATTCATAACTATAATTCTATCTGCAATTCTAGCAGATGCCATTCTATGTGATATAAAAATTGCTGTTTTATCCTTAACTAAATCAATAAATTTTTCAAAAATATAAATTTCTGTTTTTGGATCTAAAGCAGCTGTGGGTTCGTCTAACACAATTATATTCGAACCCTTAAATAATGCTCTAGACAAGGCAATTTTTTGCCATTCACCTCCCGATATATCTACACTATCTGGATGTATCTTACCAAGATTGGTATTTATT
>JAGHSJ010000023.1 GCA_018065935.1 Candidatus Kurthia equi | reverse complement strand
AGTCGATGTTCAAGGAATTCAAGAGAGATTTAAAAGCTTAGATATTGAAGTTAATTGGAAGGAATTAGAGAAAATACAAAAATATCGAAATAATATTGAGCATTATTTCAGTACGGATAATCCTAAGGCTATAGAGGCAATGTTGACTCATAGTTTTAATATTATTAATGATTTTGTTCGAGTATATTTGAATGAAGAACCGTCTAAACTACTAGGGCAGGATTATTGGCAGAAATTACTTGATGTCAAAAATGTTTATGATAAAGAAAAGCTAGAATGCTTACACGCGCTAGAAAAAAATACTTATTTTTCAGCTAAACAAGAAGACTTAATAAAAAATGCAATATGTTCAAATTGCGGTTCAGATTTGTTAAAGCCTATTGATACACAAGTTTCAGCTAAATATACCTCGTATGAATGTGTGGCTTGTCATGATGAGCTTTCATTTGAACAAGTAATCAATTCAGCAGTTTCAGTCGATTGTGAAAGAAACTATGGTTATTACCATTATAAAGATGGTGGTTCAGAACCTTACGCAATTTGTCCAGAATGTGGTGAAGAAACATATTCTATGGAAGAGCAAATCTGTCTATGTTGTGAGGAAAGCGCTATCCATGAGTGTGAAAGATGTCCTGCAAGTTTATCTCCAGAGGAAGTTACTTGGAATGAAGGATATTGTAGTTACTGCGTTTATCAGTGGGAAAAAATCTCAGAAGAATAGATATCAGTCTTTACTTTTGTCGGGGCAAAAGTAACAAAACCCCTTTGTTCGTTAGAGGGCACGTCCGTATGCCCCTAACGAACGAGCGACATCCATGTCGAAAATCATCTGATTAAATATTGTCGTCGAATTCTCAAAGATTCTCCCTCTCCCTTAGGGAAAGGGAAATACCCAATAAAAAAACCCCTACATTAGTAGAGGCTTTTTAAATAAATTATTTACTGCATTCTGGTTGAGAGCGGTCAATAATTTGAGTACCTTCTACGCGATAGCCAATTTGGCCAACAAGGAATGCCTGATTTAATTGAGTGATGACCACATCTGAAAGTGCTACCGTACAACGGTCTTTTTCAATAGCGCGATCTACTGCTGTTTTGAAATTAGGAATACCAAGTGGGAATAAAATTACTGGAACTTTATCTTCGCCTTTAACACGTTCGCCCTTAACAAACTGATTGGAGTTTAGGTTATAGTTTTTAGTTGAAGCCACAGTCATATCAGCCATACGAACTGAACAGCCTGTAAATACAAGTGTTGACATTGCTAAAACTGAAACTAATAATTTTTTCATGTTTACCCCGAATAATTATAAAAAATAAAAAGCGTTTCGATTCTATAGATATAATTTTAAAAAACAAGAAAATAAATTGTACAAATGGTATAAAAAAGCCCCTACATTAGTAGAGGCTTTTCCCATCTTAAAATCTAAATCTTAAGAAACCTTATCACCCGGTTTTGCACCAGATTCAGGTGAAATCACCCAAACCCCTTCGCCATTACCGGCAGCTAAAACCATACCGTTTGAAATACCAAAACGCATCTTACGCGGTGCGAGGTTCGCCACCATTACCACCAATTTGCCTTTGAGGTCTTCAGGTTGGTAGAACTCACGAATACCGCTAAATACGTTACGTGGCTCAGCTTCACCCACATTTAATGTCAATTGAAGAAGTTTATCCGAACCCTCAACTGTAGCTGCTTCCAACACTTCAGCGACACGCAGGTCAACTTTCATAAAGTCTTCGATGCCAATGGTGCTTGTGTTAAGAGCAGCTTCACCGACTTTAGGCTCAGCCTTCTTCTCTTTAACTTTCTCTTTTTTCTTCTCAGCTTTTGGTGCTTCAGCAGGCGCAGCTAAAGAGTCTTTAGATGCATCGACCATAGCAGCGACCGCTTTCGGGTCAACACGTTGCATGAGTGGTTGGAACAATGCAATTTCGTGACCTACAAGAATCGTTTCACGAGAAGCGAAGTCAAAAGCATCGAGTTGCAAGAAGTCTTGAACTTGTTTTGCCAAAGTTGGGAGTACAGGTGCAAGGTAAATCGCCAGTTGACGGAACAAGTTGATCCCCACAGAACACACATCATGTACTTGATGTTCTTCGCCTTCAATTTTAGCTAAAGCCCAAGGCTTTTTCTCATCGATGTATTGGTTGGCTTTGTCTGCAAGTGCCATGATTTCACGAATCGCAGCAGAGAACTCACGTGCTTCATATTGCGCAGCGATCGATGCGCCTGCATCGATAAAGCTTTGAACGAGTTCAGGCTCAGCACACGTCGCAGAGAGCTTATTGTCAAATTTGGTATTAATGAATTTCGCACAACGACTGGCGATGTTCACCACTTTACCGACCAAATCAGAATTCACTTTCTGAACGAAATCATCAAGGTTCAAGTCAGAATCTTCAACTTTGTCAGAAAGTTTAGATGCGAAGTAGTAACGTAGGTATTCAGGGTTTAAATGCTGTAAATAGGTTTCAGCTTTAATGAACGTACCACGAGATTTCGACATCTTCTGACCATTGACAGTCAAGAAGCCATTTACGAATAAACCTGTAGGCGTACGGTAGTTTGCACCTTCAAGCATCGCAGGCCAGAACAACGCATGGAAGTACACGATGTCTTTACCAATGAAGTGATAGACTTCATTTTTAGAATCTTTTTTCCAGTAATCATCAAAGCTGAGTTCTGGACGTTTGGTTTTAATGTAGTTTTCAAAACTCGACATATAACCAATTGGCGCATCGACCCAAACGTAGAAGTATTTGTTGGGCGCATCAGGAATTTCAAAACCGAAGTAAGGCGCATCACGAGAGATGTCCCAATCATTCAAACCCGCTTCAAACCATTCATCCAGTTTATTGGCAATCGACACCGGTAAACGACCTTCATCGCGTGTCCATTTTTGTAGGTATTCACCAAAATTCGGCAATTTAAAGAAGTAGTGATCTGAAGATTTCTCTACAGGTGCAGCACCGCTTAAG
>JAGHSJ010000361.1 GCA_018065935.1 Candidatus Kurthia equi | reverse complement strand
TCACAATAGTTCATGGTACATTTTTCTTCTGGCGTTTCGCAAAATCCCCAAGGCTCTCTGATATCGTTATTGAATTCGTGTTGGAATAATTCGACATCAGAAATATTATAGACTTTTTTGATTTCGTACACTAAGCGTGAATAGTTATGCGCTGTAAACCCAATGCGGTTGAAGTTGGATTCTAAATTACGGTCTTTGGAAGGTGACTGTTTGTAAAAATCGTATAAGATATTGAAGCGTTCAGCATCTCTTAATTTTGGATTTTTTATCGTGTTAAGAATCTTGATTTTCATACGTTTTTGATTTAAATTTCCGTATAAAAAAGAGGTGAGAAGCTGACACAAAAAAACCGCTAATTACTTAGCGGTTTCTTCTGATCTAATAACCCTATACAATAAAAGACTGCGGTTTGTATATCGGCCCGAAGATTTTCGTCCGTTGCAGAATCACTGCCATTCCAGTCCATGAATAACGTTAATAAGTTACGATAGATAAAATCTTTGTCCTCTTGGGTTAGATTTTCTAGTTTTTTACTTTGTTTATTGGCATCGAGTAACATTATGTATAAAAGTTTGATCAATGCCGAAATTACTTCTTTATCGCGCCAAAATATGTCGGTAATTATAGATTGCTTATAAATTTTAAAAGCTTTTGAAATACATTTTTTATCCATTGCCAATGTCCGGTGAATGCTAATGCAGCAAATAAAATAGTTAATCCACATAACAGTATTGCATAAATGGATTGTGGTCCAAATTGATAGCGTTCTTTATTGACGATTTTGGTTTGTGTTTTATAGGTGGTCTGCGTTTCGTAGGTTCGAATCGTCATGTTCCTGTTGTACAATATTTGTTTGGATTCTTCTTTGACTTGGCTATTGTTGGTGGAAGATTGTCCAGAAACTTTTGCGCCTGAAATTACATATTTTTCTGTTTGACCATTTGCACTATATTCCAAGACAAATGGAAGGACTTGACCAAATTGGTCAAATGTTGGTTCGTAATCAAAATTGAACAACTGGGAAAAGTCTTTGCGTTCAATTAGACTTGCTGTATTGGATGCTGAAAGACTTTCTGTGCTTTCGTGGACAATTTCATTCTTGGTGGAATTGGTTTCTTCTGTGGTCTTGTTTTTGTCTGTTTTATTGATGGCACAACTGAAGAATGAAGTTGCAAGTCCTACACAAATTAAGATGCGTGTTTTCATGATTTATTTTGTCGAAAATTGATTGTAGTATTTTTCTAAATCCTTATCGTAATTATTAATTGCGTAATTAGGACCATTGTATTTGCGGGCTATGTTTCTAAAATTTTTGTTTCGCATATCCACATCAATTTTATTGACTTTGATGAATCGAATGAATGCATCTAATTGTTTTTGCTCACTTTCATACATTGAATTGATAAATGATTGTAAGGATGTATATCCCAAATCTTTCCAATTTTCACCTAAAATTTGAAACAATCCCCAACTTGTAGATTCCAGTGCGGCATTACGATTTAATGAAGATGCTTTTTGCAGTCGTTTGTGTTGATCCGATTCTTTACCATAACCACCAGGTGTTTTGTTAGAAATATCAGGATATTTCGTTGAATAAATACCTTGTGTTTTTTTATGGAATTTATGGCGTTCAAAAAGAATACGCGGTTCTGAATCTGTAATAAAGCCAGAAGATTTAGCTTCTTTTTTTGCAAATGCTTTTACCATTGCAACTTCAACATTTAATTGTTTAGCGGCATTGATGTAGTCTTGTTCGTTGATTTTATTTTTCATTCGTCTTCTTGTTTATTTTTTAATTCTTCGATTAAGGCTTTGTTTTTAAGAATGATTTCTAAAAGTTGCTTGGCAGATTTGTCCACCATCCTTCGTTGTTTTTGGTCTGCTTTTTCGCGAATGGAAAGTAATTCGGTGAATAATAAAGCGAACATCATTGCAATGGACATAACTGGAAGTTTAAAGATTTCGATGTACATGCCAAATGGATTGAAAATGTCTGCGAAAAGAAATAGCATCATTAATGCATAGTAGAAGGTTGCTTTCTCGAAGGTTTTACGGATTCCGTACGAATGGGTGTATTCGCCAATTTGTTTACTTTTTCGGATGCCGAAGAAAAGGTCCAATCCAACGGCTACTGCTACAGCAAACCAACAAAAGAATACAATCTGAAATTCTAATATGATTTGGGCAAAGTCCTTGTTGAGATAATCTAATATCATGATCTAAGTTTTAGAGTAAATGTTTTATACTCAAATATCTTTAGAATGAAGTAGGGTAGTGCTGACAAATAAAAAACCACCTCGTAGTGAGGTGGTTGGAAGTAGAGTTATTTATTGTGCTTTATAAGATAATCAATTGCGTGTTCTGCTATTTGTGCATGACGATTTGGAACTATCGTACCATTAATGGTAGCTGGACAATTGCAAGTTAAATCAATATCATAAAAATGATTTGATGAATAAATTTTTTCTTCGATTCCATTTGGGAAAATAAATTCATCCACCTGTAATGGTTGGGGGTATTTTTTATTAAGATCCGAAAGCATATATATTCCATCTTTATTTTTAAAAACCAAAAGATATATTTGCGTGGAATCGGTTATCTCGTCAACCGAATTAAAAGTTTGATAATTAACGTGCTTAATTTTTGTATCCATAGCGTTATTAGAATGGTCATTATTGTTCATAATTAAAGATATGGAATATTTGAAAAGAAAAACCCCACTCGGTGGAGTGGGGTTTGGTTTAAAGCCCCTCAATTAAGAGAGGCTAAATTGTTATTACTGCCAACTATCTTTTAGTTTGTCTACCATAATTAATAATGATCTAACCTTGTCGTGTCACTTGGTCGCTTTCTCGTTCCAACTGCGGT
>JAGHSJ010000410.1 GCA_018065935.1 Candidatus Kurthia equi | reverse complement strand
AGATTAGAATTATAAGTATTAATACTAATGATCTATAAGAAAAGCCCCTGAAACCAAGATGGTTTCAGGGGCTTAAAATTTAATTATGCGTTCTTTTTACGATTTCTTGCTAATAACCAAACACCCGCTGCTAAAATCAGCAAGCCATAGAATGTATACAGCATGAAATCCTGTGTTCCTGTTTGAGGAAGCTTACCGTCTTTATCTACAGTAAATTCAACTGTTTTTTCACCATCTGTTGAAACAAGTTTATACTTGCCAGCTGGAAGGTTTTTAACATTTACTTTACCATCTTTACCTACTATTGCGTTTTTACCAACTAAGTTTCCATTTTCATCATATACATTATATGTTTGACCTGGAGAAGCTTCTGTTGGAACTGATACATTATATGATTTAGTTTCTTCTGTGTCACCCTTCACAGTTACTGATTGATTCGGAACTTTTGAAGTTTCTGTATCACCATTTACTGCAGTAGGTGTTTTTGGATCTTCATCTGTTTTAGAATTTGGTGTTTTGCCATTTTCGTTGTCACCTTTGACATCTACTTTTGGTTTCACATTTATATGAATTGCACAATCATGGAATTCATATGATTTTGTTTCTTCAAAAATTGTTACGATTACTTTATGTTTATCATCTACATATTTCGGATCAATTTTTGCTACACCATGTTCATCTGTTGTTACTTTTTGAACTGTCTTATCTTTAGAATCTACTACTTTAACAGTAATATTTTCTTTAGCAGAACCATCAACTTTTACTGTTACTGTTGCTTTTTCACATGCTTTTACAAGATTAACTGTCATCGCACATTTATCATCTACAGTTACTTTTACTGTTTGATTTTTATTGCCTACAGTTACTTTTGCGCTGTATTTGCTATTCGCATATTTCGCTTCAAATATTGCTTGACCTTTACTATCGATTTTAGCTGTAGCCACTACTTTGCCATCTGCATCTAAAATTTCAACTGTACCAGATTTAACTGCTTTTCCATTATTCGTTACATTCACTGTTAATTTATCACAAGCTTGATCAACAACAATTGTGAATGTACATTCTTCTGTGAATTTAGGAATTGTTACAGTACCTTCCGTACCATCTTTCAAGATAATGATTACTGTTGTATCTTCTTTTGAATTCACTGAATCTTTCGGAATAACTACTTTACCGTTTTCAGTTACTACCGGTGTTTCTTCCCCATTTACAATTACTTTTTCAACTAAGTCTGTAGATACTTCTTTACCATCTGGTGTTGTAATTGTAATTGTTGGATTCTCAGTACATAACTTAAGAACTGGCACTTGAACATCTACTGTACACTCTACACGGTCTTTTGAAAGTGTAGTTGTTGTTGTACGACCATCTTCTAATGTAATCGTTACAACTGTATCCTGCATTTTAGAGATTTCAGTTTTAGGAATAACGACTTTATCATCTTCCACTGTAAAGTTTGTTGTTTTTCCATCAACTGTTACAACTGCTTTATCATTCGGTACAATCTTCGTACCTTCTGTATCCGTAATTGTAATTACTGTATCACGATCACAAACCGGTGGAGGCGTTGGTGAGTTTGTTACTGTTAATTCAGCCTGACAAACACCCTCTGTTACTGTGAATGTCGCTGAAGTTGTTTGGTAACCAGCATGCGCTTTTGTTTGAACAAGTTTATAATCGCCAGCTTCAAGCGCTGTGATTACTTCACCTGCACTATCTTTCATCTCTAGTTTTTGTTTATTCGTTGTTGCATCTGTTACAACTTTTACATCTGTTGTTACGTCTGTTTCTGTTTTAGCACCCGTTGTTGCATCTGTTTCCACTTTCACTAACTTGAACTCAGCTTGTGAATTAGCTGGACCATTGTAGTTGATTGTTAAACCAGGACAAGAAATCCCGGGTGTTGTTGGGTTGGTAGTTAATTCTAGATTGATAACTGCATATGCTGAACAATCTGCACCATTAGGGATGATTATAGTTTGCGCTGGAACAAATCCCGGTGGTGTTTTTGTTTGTATTAAAGTGTATTCGCCTGATTTTAAATCTTCTGCACCCACTTTGCTACCATCTGATTTAACTAATTTCCCATCGATATTCATTTTCACACCTGTAATTGGCTCAACCGTTGAATTGGAAGAGCTTAATTTAAATTCAGAGCCTACAACATAATCATCATAATCTGATGAACTCGCATTTAATATCTGGTCATTCGTATCTTTTATTGTAATATCAAACGCTGTACAACCATTCGTATCGATTTCTGTATTTGCTGCAATTACCGTTGCAAAACAATCTGCAAGAGATGGTATTACATCTGTCGGTGAAAGTTTTGTATACCCGATTACTGTATTTGATTGCTCTAAAGTATAGGTGGCTGTCGTGTCTAAATCTGCCACAGATACTTCTGTGTGATCTGCCTTTAGTAACTTCCCTGTATTCGAATCAATTGTGATTCCTGTCAATACAGCCCCTTTGCTTGAAGTAAGATTAAATTGTGCCTCATTCACATATTTACTATAGCCTGCTGTAGATGATGTCATCGCAGCACCAACTATATCCGTCGCTACAATAGCGTAATTTAAACAGGCTGTTGGGACAGCTGTTAGTGTAATTTCTGCCAAGCAAATATCTGCTGTATCCGTTACAGAAATAGTTTCAACAATTGCTTTATAACCAATTGGCGTGACTGTTTGAATAATCTTATATTTACCTTTCTTTAGATGATGTTTCAATAAATCACCTGTAGCATCTATTAACTGTCCATTTTCATTAATCGTAATATTTTCAAATACCTTCGCAGCATCTGTCGTATCGACTAGCTTGAATTTCGAGTTTTCAATAAATGATTGATTTAAAGGTGAACTATCTTGATTTACTACAGTAATATCAAAAGTTGCACATTCTACAATATCGAAAGTTAGATTCAGTACATCACATGTAGAAACGCCTTTTTCATTCACTTTAAATACGGTTGTACCAGAGAATTTATTGTTCAACTTGTCCTGTGCTGTTAATTCAAATTTATACTCTCCTGCATCTAATTTAGGTAAGGTCACTTTCCCATTACTTTCAATTTTTGCAGTTACGATTTTACCATCTGGTGTTTTCACTACTGTATATTTGCCATCCGTACCTTTTTTTAAAACCTCAAGCGTCGTCATGTGATTCACATTTTCTCCAACCATAATTGTCGGTAAACACATCGGTATTTTTGTGTTGGTAATCGTCACTATTTTACTAGAAGTTAAACTGATATCGGTATTTATTGTATCTGCAGTATAACCTGGTAAGGTCCCTGTTTCTTTAATAATATATTCATCCACGTCTAAATCATTAAAGAACACTTCACCATTTGCATCCGTAAGTCCTTTTACAATTAGAGGTTGTAGCGGATTCGTTGGATTTACTTTTGTGACTGGACTGGATCCATCAAAATTATACAGTGTGAATTCTACGCCTTTTAATAATTGACCACTGTCATCTTTTTTTACGATTTTCAAATTTGCTTTTGATACGGCTGTTGCGCCACCTGAGCTAGTAGTCATTACTACTTTTTTTGAAATTCCGCCTGTGTTCGTTAAGGTAATATTATCTGAACCATCAAAGGTTAATTCAGCTGTATTTTCCGTAGATTTTCCTAAAACTCCAGAGAATTTCGATTTGTATTCTAATTTGTATTCAGAATCAATCACATTTTTAAATGTCAGTTTAAAGCCTCTCGGTTTGCCAGCTGCATCATACGTTAACGCTAAACTATAATCCGTATGGTCTCCTACAGCTAAAGACTCTGCTGTTGCCCAGTTTATGTTCACTCCGTTGGCACTTACTATTACATTCGATTTTGTCAGTTTAAATGAGGTTGGATCAAAAATTTGTTGACCATCGGTCGTATCTGTTAACACTGCATGATTCAATGTTGAAAGAGATGCATTAATTGTCATTGACCAAGGAACCGTACGGCCAATATTTGAACCCGGCGTTTTGGTAACAAATGCATTCCCTTTCCCTTTTTCTTGGAGCCCATTATTGGTTTCTATCACAATATTTTTTTCGAATGTGTTCGTAATATTATGATCCGCTGAAATAACTACTTTATTATTATTGTTTTTTTCTAGTAATTGATCACTGTCTTTTGTTGAATACGTAATCACTATTTGTTTATTTAAACTGCCAATAGTATATTCGATTTTTCCAGCTGTGCTACTAACGTCATTTTGCATGACACCATCCACTTTAAATGAAGCTGTTACTAATTCATGGCCTTTAGGTAAAGTATCCGTAAATTTTGCATTCGTCCAATTTTGCATATTATTATTTACGATTACTTCCCAATCAAATTGCTTCGTGGCAAGATTATAGGAACCTGTTTTTGAACCATTATTTTTTTCTATATCAATCTGTGTAAATTTAGAATTTACCGTCTGTACTTTACTAATTGAATCCACCTGTCCATTAAAGGTTGCCGTATTTTTATAATCCTGTGATTGCGATGAATCAATCGTATAGTTTGTTTCATAATCGATGGCAATGACCGCTTTGATATCTTTCTTCAATTCAACCGTTGCAATTTTACCGTCAATATCTACTGTATAATCTGTATTTAAAATCAGTGGCGTATTGCCAGCTTTCACAATCATTTTCGTCGCTATGTCAACTGGCCAATCTAAGCGAGACTCTAATGTATCAATAAATTTCGAGCCACTTTTTATCGTATCTTGTTGCTTATTGGCAGTGATTGTCCATTTTACTACTCCATTACTGACTTTAGTTCCGTTTGATTTTTCTATATAAGTAGATTCATTCAGCCGAACTGTAGATTCTGCTTTTGAGCTTTTAGCATCATTCAGCATGGCTGTATTTGTAATGTTTCCACTTGTTGTCATGGCCTTTGATTTAATCGTATTGTACTTAATTATGTATGCTTTTCCTGTTGAATTGGCAATAGTAACTGTCATTGTTTTTGTGTTGTCATCGACAACTACATTTACACCTGAATTTAACTTTTCACCTGTAGCTGTTGGTAAACCTTTATTGTCCAAAGTTCCATATTCATATACTTCTACTGAATTTGCATCGAATTTTTGATATTCGCTTAAATCTGCACTCAATGTATCTGTAAGTACAAATGTTTCACCCATTTTTATGGCACCATTCATATTTGCTTTTACTTCCCAATTAATCGACGTATTATTCAGTTTACCCGATTTCAAAATAGGGACTGGATTGACTGGTGTAAGTACGACTTTATTTGATAGTTTAGTTATGTCTACTCCATCATATTTACCTTTTAAATCTGCTGTATTTTCATAACTTAGCTGAGGATCCATCGTTTTTGTTTTAAATTTCAACACTATTTTTGAATCTACATTTCCTAAATCTATAGGGAAATCAAGAAAATCCACAGTGGATGTAGTGGTCGTGCTAGGGGTTCCATCTAAACCAGGCGGTGCTGAAATCGTCGCGGTAATATCCCCTAATAGCTCTTGGCCAGCAGGCAAGACATCACTTACAACTGCATTTGTTATATTCGCCATTTCCTTGTTCAATGTAATTGTCCAATTGATTCCATCCGGATTGATTGTAGCCGCATTTGTATTTCCTGTTGAAGGATCTCTATAAAAATCCCCTAATTTACTAATACTCGGCTCTGCCTCAAGCAGTTTTGGCGTGAATAGTAATATCTGTAAGCCACCATATTGTCCAAAATCTATTTTTTGCTGTAACTCATTATTGGAAACCTTTTTAAACTTCGCATTAATTTGTATATAACCGTCTGTAATTGCTGTACCTTCAACTTTTTCAGTTAAAGTTAAAGTGACATTTCCTGAAGTATCTACGGTAAAGTTTCCTAAATCATTTGTTTGACCTTCTATATACTGAGAAATTGTAAAATTCTCCGGTAATTTAAATGTAAATTGCTGCCCTTCCATATATCCATGCGTACTATTCGGTAATTCCCAGTTAAATCTTAATAAAGTTTTATCTCCTATTTTTGGATGATATGTAGCATTTTCTTGTTTTATCACTTCATTGGGCTCATCACCCGGTAAATAGAAAGCTTCAAATTTCATATTTACTTTCGTTGCATCCAAGACAGGTGTTGCATCTATAGTTCCTTTTTTAATCGGTTTATTGACAGTACTTTTCGTTAATTTTGTTGTTGGTTTTGTTTTCTGTTCTTCTGATTTCACCATTTCTTTTTTTACTGGCGTAGCATGCTGTTCTACACTTTTAGTAGGTTTTTCAATATTTTTTTCTTCGCCTACAGCTTCAACTGTTTTTTCTTTCGCGGCCAGCTGATCGGCTACCTGTGAACGTGCTTTCGTAATTAATAGCTGTAGACTTGTTTTTTCTTCCCCCTCTACGATTAGATTTACCTGTGCTTCAGCTGTATTGATGACTGCTTCCACTAAATTTCCTTTGATTTTTTCATGCGTTCTATCTATAAATAATTCATCAACCAGCTTACTTGCATCTTGGACTGCTTGCCTATTCTTCTCATCCTGTTGTCCTTTGTCTGTTCCTTCAGAAGCAACTGGCTTTTCTGTAGTCTCAGATGTTTTTGCTATTGAAGGCTCTTGAGCAAATGCTGTAAAGGGCATCATATATCCTGATGATAGTACTTGGAACACGAGCATGAATGCGAACAACATTGCGCTTGTCTTCTTCCTCACACAATCTCCCCCTTTTCATTTTCCTCACCCATAAAACCATCCTTCTTTTTAGATTCTGGGTAATTTCCTACCTAGCATGAAAAAATGAAACCAAACCATAAGAAAAAACACTTCAAATACAACAAAATATAAAATCATTTAATAACTGCTCTTTTGAGATTTAAGCATTCTCCCAGAAGACGCCAAGATTCTACCATTAATCGGCTACTCCACCATAAGCCAATTAACCTATTGCTTATTTTCTAAAAAATGTATTTTATTCTTATTTATACTAATTTTACATTTTTTAGTAATAATAATCCATTAAAAAAACCTAAAAGCAGACTTTATTATCATCTGTTTTAGGTCTTTGCTCATATTTCAAAAAAAAGCAAAAAAAATCACCCCATTTATTCTGCTAAAATACATGCGCGTTAGCTTTACTGACAAAACCAGCTGTCAGAGCAAATAATCGCTAACGTATCTGTACTTAATAGAATGATAGGATAATCTCTTCTTATTTTGGATTTTACTCTTCTGATTCAATCATCAGGCGTAATCCTTCAATCGCTTTTGCTTCATCTGTACCGTCCGCAAACAACGTAATGTCAGTTCCATGGGCCACGGCTAAACTCATAATCCCCATGATACTCTTGGCATTCACTTTTCGATTCCCCTTTTGCAAAAATACATCTGCTTGATAACGATTTGCTTCTTGTACAAAAAGTGCTGCTTGTCGGGCTTGAAGACCGGATTTGAGCTTAACCTCAACCTGTTGTTCTAACATTATTTTTCCCCCTTGTATATGGCTATACTTATGTATGCCTCACAATCTTTTTTCTCTTTTTATTATACCTTATTTAACAAATTATTTTAATTTCACCTTTTCACCAGCACGTAAAGAATCTGCGATTTCATCAATTTTTCTCAATCTATGATTTATACCCGATTTCGAAACAGATGTAGACATCATTTCACCTAATTCTTTCAGTGTCACATCTTGATAAGCTACACGCAAACGTGCTATTTCCTGTAATTTTTCAGGTAATTGCTCAATTCCAATACGTTTATCAATGTATTTTATATTCTCCACTTGGCGAATAGCGGCGCCTATCGTTTTATTTAAATTAGCTGTTTCGCAATTCACTAAACGATTCACGCTGTTTCGCATATCCCGAATAATTCGAACATCTTCAAATTTCATCATCGCTTGATGAGCTCCGACTAAACTTAGAAAATCCGAAATTTTTTCGGCTTCTTTTAAATACGTTACGAACCCTTTTTTACGCTCAATTGTTTTCGCATTTAAATCAAAGCGATTCATTAAATCCATTAATGCAAAGCCATGCTCTTCATATAATGAATAAATTTCTAAATGATAAGCTGAGGTTTCTGGATTATTAACAGAACCTCCTGCTAAAAATGCGCCACGTAAATACGCTCGTCTCGATAACTGTGTTTCAAGTAAACTTTCAGCAATTTCATGATTCATCACAAAGGTGCCATCTAAAATTTCTAGGCTCTCGAGTAATTCTTTTGCACCGTCTCGTATACGACAAATATAAACATTATTCTTTTTCAAACGCATTTTTTTACGTACAAGCAATTCAATTTTATAGTTATACAATTTTTTTAAAATGGTATACATACGTCTCGCAATCGCTGCATTTTCCGTTTGTACGTCCAAACTTAACTGACGATTTGTAAAAGACAATGCCCCATTCATTCGAATCATTGCGGACAATTCTGATTTCAAACTCAAATTATCCGATTCAATTTGAGTTAATTCTTTCTTCATCTCTGAAGCAAAGGACATTTATTACGCCTCCCTTCTAGCCGTTTTAATCTTTCATATATTCAACCAACCACTCAGCTACTTTTGTAGCCTGATGTCGGACTGTTCCTTTACTACTCACATTCGCAATATCTCTTTTAATAACCTCTAATCCCATGGCTTGTAGCTGACAAACATCGAACTGCACAGGCTCTGCTTCTTCTTCCTCATAGGCTTGTTGCACATCTTTCGGAACATCCGCATCATTATTAATTAAAATCGCCTGTAAAAACGGGTCCTTCGCATGATCATAAATGGCCTGAACATGATCACTTGCTGTATAGTGAGATGTTTCACCTTTTTGCGTCATCAAGTTACAAATATACACTTTTTTGCCCTTCGCCTGAACGATCGCCTCTCGAATATCTTCCACTAATAAATTAGGAATAATACTCGTATACAAGCTCCCTGGCCCTATGACAATAATATCCGCCTGCTTAATCGCATGAATCGCTTCTGGGAGCGCATGTACACGATCTGGCTTACAGAATACACGTTTTATTTGTTGCTCATACGTAGGGATTTTAGATTCACCTTCAATAATTTCGCCGCTTTCCAACTCTGCAAATAAAGTTAATCTTTGATTTGCTGCTGGGAGAACACGCCCATGTACATTTAATACACGACTCATTTCTCTGATTGCATGTGAAAAATCGCCTGTAATTTCTGTTAGAGCTGTTAGCATTAAATTACCTAAAGAATGCCCATTCAAATGTTCTTTATCCTTTCCTTTAAAACGATATTGGAACATTTCTTCTACAAGTGGCTCTACTTCAGATAATGCTGCAATTACATTTCGAACATCGCCTGGAGGTGGTATTTTATAATCATCTCGCAGTCGACCAGAGCTTCCGCCATCGTCAGCTACTGTTACAATTGCCGTTAAATCAAGGTCGAATTTTTTCAAGCCTCGTAGGAGAGTCGATAACCCCGTCCCTCCACCGACAATGACAATTTTTTTCATTTCTTTTGCCATGACTAGCCCTCTCTTTTCGCGAGGTCTCGATGAGATACAACAGTTGGTGCAAGCTTGACAAGGCTTTGACCATAATATTCAGCTAAAGTCACTGAACGGTGTTGACCACCAGTACAGCCAAAGGCAATGACTAATTGGGTTTTACCCTCGTTTTTATAGCGTGGAATTATAAACTCAAATAGATCCGAAAGCTTTGTGATAAGTGTCTGTGCATCTTCTTGCTTCAACACATAAGACGACACTTCTTCATCTAAGCCCGTTTTCGGACGTAGCTCCTCAATATAATAAGGATTCGGTAAAAATCGGACATCAAATACAAGATCCGCATCAATCGGCATTCCATGTTTAAAACCAAAAGACATCACATTTAACGAAAATGACGTTTTCTTATCTCCAGAAAACTTCTCTAATAATGTGTTGCGTAATTCCTTCGGTTGCATCACAGACGTATTGTAAATTTGTTTCGCACGTCCTTTAATATCTGCTAATAATTCACGTTCTTTTCGAATTCCCTCTAAAGGTCTTCCATTACTAACAAGCGGATGCGAACGTCGTGTTTCTTTATAACGTCGCACAAGTGTTTCATTATCCGCATCTAAAAATAGAATATAAGGTTGTACTTCTTTATCACGTTCTAGCTCATCTACTGCATCATTTAGCGACGCAAAGAAATCACCACCACGTAAATCCATTACAACGACTGTATGCGTAAGCTCTTTATTCGAATCCTTCATTAATTTAATAAAGGTAGGTAGTAACGCAGGTGGTAAGTTATCGATACAATAATAGCCTAAATCCTCAAAAGCGCGTACAGCAACTGATTTACCTGCGCCAGACATACCTGTTATAATGATTAATTCTTTACCTGAATCCGAATTACCCATACTATTTACTCTCCTCATCCGACTTCTGTATTTTTTCATCTAACAATTGAAATTCTTCTGTATACGTAAACGTACCGTATTGCATTCCTTTTTCGTGCACGGCAAACAATAGGTTTGTACGGTCACCCTCAGCCATTGGTAAATGTTCTAATTCATCTATATGATGCCATTCCAATATACCTTCTCGTGTTTCAGTAAATGGCGTTCCCTTTAAATCTTTTGCCACAAATGTAAACAACATCCATTCATCAACGATGTCTTGTTCTTTTTTTATAACCATTGTGTAAATTCCTTTTAAATGTGGATTTACAGCGTTTGTGCCTGTCTCTTCAAAATACTCACGACTTGCAGCCTCAAAAATAGACTCACCACTTTCGATTTTGCCACCTGGAGCCACGTACCATCCGCGTCTAGGCTTTTTTAGAAGTAATACTTCGTCTCCTCTACGCACGATTAAATTCGCAATTCGTTGCATGTGCGTCACCCCATCTCTACCTTAATTATTACTTATTAAATTTCTATCCTCCATTATACACTGTTCCGGGTGTTTCTTACAATCAATTGAAATGTGAAAGTAAAATTCTCTTTTCGTATTTTCCCTACTAGGAATCCGATAATTCTACTGCAAAAATGCCCCTTTTTCCTATTAAAAAAAGCCCTCATCACTGAGAGACTTTTGAGCATACACTTATTCACTTACAATTAAATTCGCATGTTCCACTCTCACTAAAATTTCTTCTGAAAGTACGATTGATAATTCTTTTAAGCGATTTTCATTAATAAAAAATGCTTTTCTAATTTCATTTATGCCGTGCATCATTACTTGAACATCTAATGCAACTAGTAATTTTTCGTTTTTTAGAAATTCAAAAACGATGGTAGCATCACTCGGTTGAAGTTTCAACGTTTCTTCATTTTTCAAGGCTTCTAAAATATTTTTCTGATAAATGACCGTTGCGGGTTGTGAATGATATTTTACAAATAACATATTCATTTCGTGATTAATTACATTTAAATATTTTTTTGCAACTTCTTCTTTCTGTTCATTTAATTGCTGTAGCGTCAAACTTTGATACGTATCTACTTGTAATAAATCTTCTATTTTCAATAAACTGATTCTATTTTTCAAGCTTTCTGTGTAGGGAATTTTAATTTTCGACTCTAGATAGACAAGTGTCACTTTTTTCCCTTGATAGCTAAGCTCTAATACAAGTGGTAGCATATCTGAATCAGAAGAAACAATAACATAATGTTCAAATTCGCGATTGCTATATAAGGATTTCACGACATCAATGGCTAGTGCAATATCAGACGCATTGCTTTTCCCTTCACCAATCGAGTTGACATGGCGCAATTCCACTAAACTTTGTTGAAGCTCATGTATCTCATTCGAAGCTGTTTCAAAATCACAAAACGCCTTAACCAAATGGACTTTATTTTTTAGTTGTTCCATTTTACCAATAATGTTGTTAACAACTTCATAGGTCTGAAATTGTGAATAGGACTCATTAATCGATCTAAATAAATTGTCATAATCTATATAGATTGCTGTTGATACATTCAAAAAATCACCACCTTTTCTCTCTTTCACTTTAACATAATCTTCCTCTACCTACCTATATTTACTATTGATTTAAATCTCATTTTTGCCTTTTGTACCAATAAAAAAAGAAGAATCGCATTGATACCGCGATTCTTCAAGTTTTTTATTAAATGAGTCGTATGAGCTCACACTACTTATGCGTTTATACCTTCTAAAAGATGCTCTACATATTCTTGTACGGCTTGTGCAGCAATACTTCCGTCGCCTGTTGCTGTAACAATTTGACGAAGTGTTTTTTCACGAACATCCCCAGCTGCATAAATACCTGGTACAGATGTTTCCATTTTATCATTTGTTGGAATATAGCCTGCTTCATTTAAAATACCTAATTCTTTAAATGGTGCAGTTAGTGGATTCATACCGATGTAGATGAATACACCTTGTGCTTCAACTTCTGAAGTTGAGCCATCTACTGTATTTGTTAATGTCACACTACCCACTTTGCCATCTTTTTCATTGATTTCTTTTACGGTATTATTCCAAAGGAAATCAATTTTTTCATTTGCAAATGCACGATCTTGGATGATTTTTTGTGCACGTAATTTATCACGACGGTGAACAATTGTTACTTTTTCAGCGAAACGAGTTAGGTAAATGCCTTCCTCTACAGCTGAGTCTCCTCCACCAACAACGATAATGTTTTTATTTTTGAAGAATGCACCATCACATACTGCACAGTAGCTGACACCGCGGCCACCTAGTTCAGATTCGCCTGGAATACCCATTTTTTTGTATTCTGCACCTGTTGTAATAATAATAGAACGTGTTTTATATTCTTTTGAACCTGCTTTAATCGTTTTGTATTCTTTGCCATCGATGACTTCAGATACATCACCATATGCGTATTCTGCACCGAATTTTTTAGCATGTTCAAACATTTTAGAAGAAAGTTCAGGTCCTAAGATTGAGTCGAAACCAGGATAGTTTTCTACTTCCTCTGTGTTAGCCATTTGACCACCAGGGATCCCGCGTTCTAACATTAATGTTGATAAGTTTGCGCGTGAAGCGTAAACTGCTGCTGTCATACCTGCAGGTCCTGCACCGATAATAACAACATCATAGATTTTTTCTTCTGTCATGTTCATTTCCTCCTAAAATAAAGCTTCTATATACCCTCGTATGGTATCTTAAATACGATTTACCTACAAGTTTTTTGCTTACATATCGAATGTGGGTAAAAAGGGCATAAGTGCTTCTATATATTTCGTTAATGTTTTTGTTGTAATCTCATGATATTCAGCGATTTCTTTCTTCGTGATTTTCATGCGTGACGAATTGTACATATATTCCAATGCAGCCGCAAGTGCAGGTGGATTTTTAAATGCAAAGCCTTTTTCTAAAGCACTTTCACAAATAACAAACCACATTTGGAATAAAAAAGTGTCCTCGATAATCATCGGTTCAATATCATTATAAAGGATATCTGCAACTTCTAATGCACGTAAGAAAGAACCTAATGCAGGGTCATCCTGTAAATTATGCCCCAGTGCTTGTGCTAAAAATAATTTTTCCATTGCGGAATAATTATCCACTGCAATCGTCATAGGATTCGCAATAATTTCGTGTTTATGCGGTGTTTTACTTAATAAATATAGACCAAATAAACGTTCCGAGCGATATTCATGTTCAAGCTTACCAGTAATATACTCTACATCGTAGATAATACCATTTTCTGCACCATCTTCAATTAATTCAGCATGTGCCCATGGCTCAAATCCCTCTTTGGAAGGGTCAATTTCTAAAAGCATTTCCCAAACCGTGTGTGAAAAATCCTCATGTCCTGTAAAGAAAGCTGAATGTGATAACCAGAAATAAAATCCTGGATCACCTTTATAGCCTTTAGCATAAATACTTTTCAGCCATTTGTACGCTTCTTCATAATGCCCTAAGAGAGCTAAAGTAGCACCTAGCTTAAAGCGATTTTCAAAATTATAAGGATGCAGTTTTAATAAAGCTTCCTCTAAATATTTCAATTCCTCTTCTTCTTTTTCATAATAAGCAATTACTGCTATATTACATAGTGCATGAAGATTACCATAATTACCTAATAAAACTTCGTGAAGTAAAGCACGTGCCTGTTCATTTTCTCCCGTATAAAAATAAGCTAATGCTAAATTATTATACGCAGACCAAAATGTCGGGTTTTCCGCAATAATATTTTCGAAAATTTCAATGGCGCGGTCATGCTCACCCTTTTCCATCAGTTGTCTTGCTCGCTCTTGTTCATGGGACAATGCTGGATTTTGAGTTTCCTCTTTTGAAGGTAATTGTTCTAAAACTGAAGAAGCAAATTCAATGATATCTAATGCTTCTGCTTGGTACTCTTCTGTATCATCAAGTTCGATATATAACTCGGCATAATGAAGTGCATCCTCTAAAAAGCCTAAACTAGCCGAAGTTTCAGCTAAAAACAAAATAGTTTCTGGATTTCTAGGTTCAAGTTCATCTGCCTGTAATAATAATTCACGTGCGTCCTTTGTATTACCTAGTTCTAATTGAACGACAGCATACTGTAGATAAATCATGGCATCATTTGGACTTAACTCTACTGCTCTTAATAAATATTTTGAAGCCTTCGGGAAGTCACCACGATCCATGCATTGTTGTGCCTTCGTGAAATAGAAGTCACCCGTTGGCAAAAACGATACGATATTCTGTTGTGTCTTATGATTGTCTTTGTTATCTTCCAAGAAATCTTCCTCCGAAAAGCAAAAAGAACGCGAATTCACGTTCCTTTGCATAATACCGTATATTATAACACAACTCAGTTTTTCTAGTAGTACAAAGTAAATCGGCTAATTATGTTTTTCATGTCGTTGTTGAAGCACCGCTAATACATCATAGATATCCACTTTTTGCTCTTGTAGTAACACGAGTAAATGATAAATTAAATCTGCTACTTCCCACGTAATTTCTTCCGCATTACGGTTTTTCGCAGCAATGACTACTTCAGTTGCTTCTTCGCCTACTTTTTTACCGATTTTATCGATTCCTTTATCGAAAAGATATGTTGTATATTTACCAGCTGGCATTTGCTCTTCACGTTCCACAATAATATTTTTCAATGTATTTAAAATATCGAGTGAACCAAAATTCGTTGGTTTTTCAATAATCGTTTCATGGAAGCAGCTTGTAGCTCCTGTATGACAAGCAGCACCCTTTGGAACAACTTCTACAACTAATGAATCGCCATCACAATCCAGTCTCATTGCAATGACTTTTTGTGTATGACCACTTGTAGCTCCTTTATGCCATAGCTCTTGGCGAGAACGTGAATAAAACCATGTCTCTCCTGTTTCAAGCGTTTTATTGTAAGATTCTTCATTCATATAAGCGAGTGTTAATACTTCTTTTGTACGTGCATCTTGTATGATTGCAGGTATTAATCCTTGTGCATCAAATTGAATATTCATCGAACTGGCACCCCTTTTTGTCGTAAATAATCCTTCACTTGCGCTACACTTGTTTCTTTATAATGGAAAATAGAAGCAGCTAAGGCAGCATCAGAATCCGCATCCGTTAAGACGTCATAAAAATGTTCCGCACTCCCTGCTCCACCACTCGCGATGATAGGTACATTCACTTCTGCACGAATTGCTTTCATTAAGGCCAAATCAAAGCCCTTTTTCTCCCCATCTGAATCCATTGAGGTCACTAGTAATTCACCTGCACCTAATGCAACAGCTTGTTTTGCCCATGCGATGACTTCAATAGGTAGGCGATTACGGCCACCATGTGTATACACCATCCACGTTTGGTCTTCTTCACTCCACTTCGCATCAATTGCGACTACGATACATTGTGCGCCAAAATAATCGGCACCCTCTTTAATAATCTGTGGATTTTTTAATGCAGCCGAATTCAGCGATACTTTATCTGCTCCTGCACGTAGCATACGTTTCATGTCTTCTAATGTGCGAATCCCGCCTCCTACTGTGAATGGAATAGATAAAGTTGATGCAGTTTGACGAACGACTTCTTCCATTGTTTCTCGTCCTTCGTGAGTAGCTGAGATATCAAGAAATACGAGTTCGTCAGCTCCTTGTTCATTATAAAAGGTTGCCAGTTCTACTGGATCACCTGCATCTCGTAACGAAACAAATTGCACGCCTTTTACCACACGACCTTCCTTAACATCTAAACAAGGAATAATGCGTTTTGTTAGCATTTATTTCGCCTCCTGTAACGCTTCAGCTAATGTGAATTGCCCCGTATATAAAGCCTTCCCGATGATGACACCTGAAATACTTGTATTTTCAGCGGCTGCTTTCACTGCTGTAATATCTGCTAATGAACTCATACCGCCTGAAACGATGACCTCTGCCCCAGTTTCATTTGCTAATAATTCATTGGCAGGAATATTAGGTCCTTGCAATGTCCCATCCGTTGCTATATCTGTGAAAATGAAATATTTTGCGCCTTTAGAAGCAAAGAACTTCCCTACTTCAACGGCTGTCTGATTCGATGTTTCCAACCAACCATGTGTCGCCACCATGCCATCCTTCGCATCTAAACCAATCACAATACGCTCTGCTCCAAATTTTTCGATAAATGAAGCGACTAACTCTGGTTCACGAATCGCTAAACTGCCAATAATTACACGATCTACCCCTTGTTCCAAGTAGAAACGGACATCCTCTTCTGTACGAATGCCGCCTCCAATTTGAACTTTAATCGGTAATTCCTTGGCTACACGTAGCACATCTTTGGCATGCACGCGTTCCCCATCTTTTGCACCATCTAAGTCAACCATATGTACATATGGTGCCCCTGCTTCAGAAAAGCTTTTCGCCATTTCAAAAGGTGAGTCACCATATACTGTTTCTTGTGCATAATCGCCTTTGAAAAGACGTACACATTTACCACCGCGCATATCAATTGCAGGGAAAATATTTAAAGTTGTCATTTTGCTACCTCCACCTTCAGTTGATTTACCCAGCCCTGTAGTAAAGTCGCTCCACAGCTACCTGATTTTTCAGGGTGAAACTGCATTCCCGTTACATGTCCTTTTTGAACGATACCTGGCACACGAACCTCTGCATAATCGGCATATGCAATCAATTGCTCTTCTGCAAAGTCTGTTGCGACATACGAATGAACAAAATAAACATAACGATCCGTTAAGTTTTCTTTTGCCAACCACTCAGCTGTATTCGTAAAGTTCAATTCATTCCAGCCCATATGTGGCACGCGTGCTTTTTTATCATCAAAACGGCGAATATGCCCTTTAAAAATTCCTAGGCCTTTATGTTGACCATTTTCCTCACTTGATTCAAAAAGTAGCTGCATCCCTAAGCAAATACCTAACAGAGGTGTTTCCTTTGCTACTGCTTGCTCAACTACTTCTTTTAAACCGGTTTGCTCTAAGCATGTATACGCATCTGTGAATGCGCCAACTCCAGGTAGAATAAGTGCATCTGCTTGCAATAGCTCCTGTGGATTCGCACTGACGATTGCCTCACACCCTAAACGTAAAACAGCCTGCTCCACACTAAAGAGATTCCCCATTCCATAATCAATAATGGCTATTTTCATCCGAGTAACCCCTTCGTAGATGGCACGCCTTGAACGCGTGGATCAATTTGAATGGCATCATCAATAGCTCTTGCCAATGCTTTGAAAATCGCTTCAATAATATGATGTGTATTATGCCCATAAGGAACAATTACATGAACATTCATACGGGCTTCTAATGTGAATTTCCATAAAAATTCATGTACTAGTTCCGTATCAAATGTTCCGACTTTAGCGGCTGGTAATTCCGCACGAAATTCTAAGTGAGGACGATCTGAACAATCGATATACACTTGTGCTAGTGCATCATCCATTGGAACAAAAGCATGACCATAACGTTTGATTCCTTTTTTATCGCCTAGCGCTTGTCGAATTACTTGTCCTAGAACGATACCTAAATCCTCCGTTGTATGGTGGTCATCAATTTCTACGTCGCCATTGGCTTGAATCGTTCCATCATATAAGCCATGCTTCATAAATAAGTCCAACATATGATCCATGAAAGGTACACCTGTTTGAACCTTTGATTGGCCTGTACCATCTAAATCTAACTCGATAGCAATTTGTGTTTCATTTGTTTGACGTTCAATTTTCGCACTACGTTTTGTCATGTTTGTCACTCCTTCTCCCAGCCACGTGATTCAACCGCTCTTGCATGACCTTCTAAGCCCTCTAAACGAGCAAGTCTTGCAATTTTCGGTGCATTCTGTTGCCAAGTTTCCTCTGTATAATAAACAACGCTTGTTTTCTTCAAAAAATCATCCACATTTAGTCCTGACGCAAAGCGTGCTGTGCTATTCGTCGGTAGGACATGATTGGTTCCAGCAAAGTAATCGCCCACTGGTTCTGAGCTGTAGCGACCAATAAAAATCGCGCCCGCATTTTTAATTTGTTCACTGACTGCCTCTGCATTTTTCGTAACGATTTCTAAATGCTCAGGGGCTAGTTGATTAATCGCTTCTACTGCTTGTGCAAGCGTTTCAGCAATATAAATCGTACCGAAATTTTCAATTGATTTACGTGCAATGCCTTCTCGTGGAAGCTGTTGTAGTTGTAACTCGACTTGTTCAGCTACTTCTTCTGCTAAACGCTCACTTGTCGTAATCAATACTGCACATGCTAATGCATCGTGTTCAGCCTGTGATAATAAATCCGCTGCTACTTCATCAGCATAAGCTGTATCATCTGCAATCATCGCAATCTCACTTGGCCCTGCAATCATATCAATTGCCACTTCCCCAAATACTTCACGCTTCGCTAATGCGACAAAAATATTCCCAGGTCCTGTAATTTTATCTACTGCTTGAATACTTTCTGTTCCATAGGCAAGAGCTGCAATTGCTTGCGCACCACCCATTTTATAAATTTCCGTCACACCTAAAATAGAGGCTGCTGCCAGTACAGCATTTGGTAATTTACCTGTCGCATCACATGGTGTTGCAATGACGATGCGTTCAACACCTGCTACTTGCGCTGGTATAACATTCATCAGTACCGATGATGGATACGCTGCTGAACCACCTGGTACATATAGTCCTACAGCTTGGAGTGGAAGAATGCGTTGTGCCAACCAAGATCCATCTTCTAGCGGTAACTTGAAGCCTTGACGCTGTTGTTGCTCGTGGTATTTACGGATATTCGCTGCAGCTTCTCGTAAATCCTCCATAATTTGAGCATCCATTGCTTCAACTGCTTCCTTCATTTCCTGTGCAGTCACGCGTAACACATCTAATTTAGCGCCGTCCCATTTCTCCGTATACTCTTTAATTGCTACATCGCCAGTTTGACGTACATTTGCAATGATTTCACGAACGGCTTTCAGCTGTTGTTCATTGCCACCTTCAAGCTGACGTTTTAAAGATAATTCCTTCGTTAATGGTTGAATCTTCATCTTGTCGCACTTCCTTATTTCACACATTTTTTTAATCGTTTTACTAGGTCTACGATGCGTTCATTCTTCATTCGATAACTTGCAGGATTGGCAATCAAACGGGAAGATACATCTGTAATGTATTCATATTCTACTAAGCCATTTTCCTTCAATGTTTGCCCTGTTGATACAATATCAACGATGCGATCCGCTAATCCGATCATTGGTGCCAACTCGATTGAACCATTTAAACCGATGATTTCTACTTGCTCGCCACGTTCACGATAGTAAGCTGACGCAACATTCGGATATTTTGTCGCAATACGAGGTGCAATTTCATCCAATACGGTATTTGGTAAGCCCGCGGATGCAATATGACAGGTGCTGATTTTTAAGTCCAGTAATTCATGGACTTTGCGCTGTTGCTCTAAAAGCGTGTCTTTCCCAGCAATCCCGATATCCGCCACGCCATGTTCGACATATGTAGGTACATCCATAGGTTTTGCTAAAATAAAGCGAATATTTTCTTCTGGAATTTCAAGCATTAGTTTTCTTGAAATATCCATTGTTGTTGGCAAATCAAAACCTGCTTCAATTAACATTTCATAGGCTTCTTCAAAAATTCGCCCTTTCGGCATAGCAATCGTTAGTTGATTATTCATTGAATGCGCCCCCTTGACCAATTCTAATCACCTGTGAAAATTGTTTTTCGTACTGTGCTAAATCATTAATGCCTTCAATCGCTTGCATCGTTGTACAAATACCTTGTGCACGAAGTTCGGCTGTCTGTTTTAAAGCCTGTGCTAATTGTGTAGATACGTATAACACGAGTGCATCTTCTTTAGCTACATCTGTTTTCGGCATGGCTTCTAATAAATAATCTATGCGTAAAGCAAAGCCCACTGCACTCATTGCACGTCCAAACTCAGCTAACAGCCCGTTGTAGCGACCTCCACTACCTACTGGATAGCTTGAATTTGCAGCGAATACTTCAAACATCATACCTGTGTAATAATTCATATGGCTTGCTAGTGTAAAATCAAATGCAATATAGTCAAGTGCTTCGGCAATTTCTAAAACAGAAGCAAGCTGTTCCATATAAAGATAGGCCTCTTTATCATAAAGATATTTTGAAATTTGACGAATATTCGTTAGTTCAGTCGCTTCCTCTAAGAAAGAACGTAAAGTTGTTTCCTGCTCAGTTGCTAAACCGAATGATTCTACTGCCTCTTCAAAACCTACATAATTTCGATCCACCAATAACTGATGCAATCTTGTAAATTGCTCTTCATTCGTCACATTTTTTCGTAAGATTGAATCTAAAATCCCTGCGTGACCAATCGTAATTTTAAAATCTTCAATCCCCACTTGCTTCATAAAATCAATGGTTGTTAGAATCGCTTCCGTATCTGTATAGACTGAATCGTCCCCGATGATTTCAATGCCCATTTGTTCAAATTCGGCTGGTCGTCCACCCTCTAACTCCTGTGCACGAAAGACATTTGAAAAATAAGCTAAACGCTGTGGTACTTTTTCTTTCAATAGTTTTGCTGCCGCGATACGCGCAATCGGTGTTGTCATATCTGGGCGGAGTACTAATGTATTCCCTTGTGAATCTACTAATTTAAATAAATTTGATTCTAAAATGGACGAGGAACGACCGACTGTGTCGTAATACTCCAATGTAGGTGTTTTAATAAAATCAAATCCTCTTATGGCAAAAAATTCACGCCCTGTTTGGCGAATCGATTCTTTTTTTTCGAAAATAGCTGGTAGCGTGTCCCGCATACCTAATGGTTTTTCAAAGGGACGGATGATTGACATAAATACACTTCCTCTGTATATACTTTAGTTCACTAGAGTGCTAATGTGATGATGTATTGTATTTTAACGTAACTACCCACTATCGTCAACAGAATCTACTATATGATTCAACCAATTATTTTCCAATTTCATTACTTTTCACTCGAAAAATAATATATTTCAAACGTATTGGTTGTTTTTTTCTACGCTATATTTTTAAAAGAATATTTCATTTGTTATGATTTTTCAGTCTTTTTGGCTTGTATTTGTTCCTTTGTATAAATAATCTTCATTGGGTTTCCACCGACCATTGCACCCTCAGGTACGTCTCGATTGACTAATGTCATCGCTGAAACGACTGCATCATCCCCAATTTTCACCCCTGGTAAAATGGTTGAATTCGCACCAATCATCACGCGATTTCCAATATGTACATCCCCTAGACGGTATTCCTCGATTAAATACTCATGTGCCAATATCGTTGTATTAAAACCAATTATCGTATCATCCCCAACTGAGATTTTTTCAGGGAACATCGTATCTGGTGTTACTTTTAAAGCAAAAGCTGTCCGTTTACCTACCTTCATATGTAGAAATGTGCGATATAGCCAATTTTTCATCGAAAGAAATGGCGTTATTCGCGCCACTTCAATCACGATGAAATTTTTTGCTACTTTCCAAAAGGATACCGTTTTATAGATTTGCCATAAGGATGAAGATCCTTCTACTTGATATCTTTTGGTTTTACGCATGAGCATTTACCCCTGTAATGTCATACAGCTCCTTCATTGTGTGAAGCATATAGGTTGGATGAAGCGCAGCTAAAAACGCTGGGCCTTTCATCGACCAAGCCACCCCTGCCGTATGAACACCCGCATTTTGTCCACCTTCAATATCATGGTAGTTGTCGCCAATCATAATGACCTCATGTTTTTCTAAACCTAATCGTTGTAAACCAAGTAATACTGGCTCAGGATGTGGCTTTGTATTTTCTACATCTTCATTTCCAATAATCGTATCAAATAAGTCATACACACCCAATACATCTAAGCCCATTTTAAGCGACGCTTGTCGTTTTGTAGAAACAATCGCTAGTTTTAGTCCTGCTTTTTTCAAAGTCGTCAACACTTCCACCACGTCATCAAACCCTGTTACTAATTCATCATGGTGTTGACGATTCCAAGCTAAATATTCTTCGATTAACGCCTCTGTATTTTCTGTGTCAATGGAAGAAAACGTCTCTGTTAAAGAAGGTCCGATAAAGGCTTCTAAATCCTTTGTTGTATATTTCCCAGGAAATTTTGGTTCTAGCACCTGTCTGAATGTTTCAATAATTAAGTGATTTGTATTTAATAATGTACCGTCAAAATCAAAAAGCAATCCTTTATACTTCATGGTGTCTTCTCCTTTATTATAAGAAACAACCCGATTCTGCACATGGCAGTCTCGGGTATGTATTCATTATTTATCTTTGTAATGTACTTTTGGTGACATTGTTTTTCTGCGATAAATCAAAATTACTGCGGCTGCTACTAATCCGATTAATGAAATTAATTGTGCCGTACGAAGTGGTCCAATATAAAGACTATCCATACGTAAGCTTTCTACGAAATAACGACCAAATGAGTACCACATAATATAGATTAAGAAAGATTCACCTCTTAATAAATTCACTTTACGTAGGACTAATAAAACAATTAGTCCTACAATATTCCATACGGATTCATATAAAAATGTTGGATGGTGATAAAAACCATTTACGTTCATTTGTTCAATAATCCAATTAGGTATATGTAGATTTTCTAAAAATGAGCGTTCTACGACACCACCATAGGCTTCTTGGTTCATAAAGTTACCCCAGCGCCCAATAATTTGTCCGATTATAATGGATGGTGCTAATACATCTGCAACCTTCCAAAAACTCTCTCCACGTTTTTTTGAAAAAACATAGGCGGTAATAAATGAACCAATCAATGCACCATGAATGGCTATCCCACCATTCCATACTTGAATGATTTCAGATAAATGGTCTTTATAATAACTCCATTCAAAAATCACATAATAAATTCGTGCACTGATGATAGCGATTGGCACTGCCCAAATTAATAAGTCTGTTAAGAAGTCCTCGTGGAATCCTCTTTTATTCATCTCGCGTTGCCCAACAAAATATGCAACGATAATACCAAATGCAATTATAATACCGTACCATCGAACTGAAATTGGGCCCAATTCAAATGCTACGGGATCAATTGTTAATAATGAAAAATCCATAGTGCTCCCCTTCCATAGCATGCCTGTATCTAGTTTTCAGACTTGCCCTGTATAACATTATCTAATCTCTTCGAAAACTCTTCTGCAGAATTGACACCAAGATTTTTCAAACGATGATTCATCGCTGCTACCTCAATAATAACAGCTAGATTTCGCCCTGGTCTTACTGGAATTGTTAATTTCGTTAATTCCGTGTCAAGAATACGCATTGTTTCGGTTTCGATTCCTAGTCTATCATATGTTTTTTCTGAATCCCAAACCTCAAGGTCAATAACTAAAGAAATTCGTTTATGACGACGAACAGCAGAAGCACCAAACATTGTCATAATATCAATAATGCCAATTCCACGAATTTCAAGCATATGTGCGATTAACTCAGGTGCATTACCCACCAATGTATTTTCACTTTCCTGATAGATTTCAACACAATCATCCGCTACTAAACGATGACCTTTTTTAATTAATTCCAGTGCCGTTTCGCTTTTACCTACACCACTGTTCCCTGTAATTAAAATTCCAATACCATACACATCAACTAGCACACCATGTACAGCTGTCGAAGGTGCTAAACGGCTTTCAAGATAATTCGTTAATTTACTTGAAAAGCGAGTTGTTGATAAAGGCGTTTTTAAAACGGGTACATGATTTTCTTCGGAAGCTAGGCATAATTCTTCTGGTACTTCCATATCATGTGAAATAATAATTGCGGGTGTATCATCACCACAAAGTTTTCTCATACGCTCAATTCGTTCATTCTTAGGCAACATTAAAAAGAATGAAAGTTCTGTTTTCCCCAGTAACTGTACACGTTCTGCAGGATAATGGGTAAAATAGCCCGCCATTTCAAGTCCTGGTCTCGAAATATCACTCGTCAAAATATGACGGCCAATCCCTTCCTCCCCACAAACCAGTTTTAAATTAAAAACTTCCATTACGTCTCTCGTACTTACTTGATCCAACACGTTCACACCCTCTCATAATAAATATATTTTACCACGCTATGTAATGGATTTCTTCAAAAAAACAATTGTCACCTTTTAGATGCTTTATTTTCCTTACTTTTCGAAAAAAAAAGAAGTTAGAAACTGCATTACTGCACCATTCTAACTTCTATTGTATTCAATTATTTTTGTGTTGCTAACCATGATGCTACTGCTTTTGCATCATCACCAGTAACTAATTTAGCCGGCATCGCATTTTGTCCATTCTCAAGAACATCTGCAATTTCTTCTTCAGATAGTTTGCCACCAATTTTTGAAATATCAGGAGCTGAACCATTATTTAATTTATCACCATGACATGAGATACATTTTTGTTGAATAATTTTTTCTCCATCAGCTTGTGATGTTGTTGATCCTGATCCTGAATCAGCTTTATCTGAATCCGAACCACAAGCCCCTAAAACTAAAGCTGCACCCATTAACATTGCAAAAAAAGCTTTTTTCATACCATTCTCTCCAATCAAAAAAATATTTGTTTCTTACATTATACAACATTCAAATATGCTTAACTGTGTCAATTATCACAAATTAAGCAACTTTTATCCTACACTGGGTTTAACCCTAGGTGAGCCGTCCATTTATTGGCTACTTCAACAAATCCTAAAATCTCATCCATCTTTAAATCAATGTCTTTTTGCCATTTTTCAACTGCTTCCCAATCTAATCTTTCTAGCGCAATTGTAATTTGTAAAATAGCCGTCATTTCTGTTTTTGCGCCTGAAATAGTCTCCACTACATTATCTGATAACGGTAGTTGTTTTAAAATTAAATTCATTGGTTTTTCTAAAAGCGAATCTATTAAAGAAAACATCCCTACTAAAAAGTACTCTGAGTAATTTCGATAACCTATTTTTTTCGCCATTAATTCACATAATTTTGCACGAACTAATGATGTTTTCATTAGTTCCTCGTATATACCTAAATCTTTTTTACGACCAGATTCTCTATAAGCTAATATATACACCCATTTTTGGAGGTCAGTTAATCCTAATAGTAAAATAGCTTGTTTAATTGAACGAATTTTTTTCTTTGTTCGTTTAGAAGAATTATTAATTAATTTTAATAATTTAAATGACAACGATACATCATGTTCGATTTCTTCAGACAATGTATCTATATTTGGGTTTTCCTCTTTTAATAATGCAATGATTTGATAATATTGCATTAAATTTGTAGGAATTTCATTTCCCTTAATAATTTGTGGCTGTTTAAAATAGTAGCCTTGGAATAACTTATAACCTGCTACTTGTGCCTCTAAATATTGCGCACGTGTTTCTACTTTTTCCGCTAGAAGCGTGATATGAGGGTAATTTTCTTTTATATTTCTTTCAATCTCATAGCGCTCTTCATCCGTTGATAACAGAAAATCGACTTTAATAAAATCCGTAAATTTGAATAGTTGATCATATAATTTCACATTTTCCTGCATAACAAAATCATCAAGTGCAATACGGAAGCCCATTGCCTTAATTTCCTGAATACGCTTTACTAATTGTGGTGTAATTGGCACATCTTCTAATACTTCTACAACTATTTCTTTTGGAGATAAACTTTCAAAAATATCGCTCATTATTAGTGATTCAGTGAAATTAATGAAGCAAGGTTTTCCACTTGCCAGCTCATCAAATCCAATTGAAAAAAATGAATTAATAAGTACTTCTACTGTTGCCATATCTGAATCAGTAGCTACATATTTATTATCTTCCTGTCCACTTCTATATAATAACTCGTATGCAAAAAGTTTCTCCATTCCATTAAAAATTGGTTGTCTACCAATGAATATTTCCATTGCACTACCCCTTTACATAAACCTTCAATCTAAATACTTAGTTCAATTATAACATTGCCATGTATGCTTGGCTTCCATTTTTAGAAATCTAATGGAATATATACCTTTTTTTAAGTCCGAATAAGGTATTTTAACACAATTATGTACTCTATTTAAATATCTAGTTTCATACAATTAATTCTAATTACCCAATCGCACTTGAACTTCTCCTGACTAAAGTCAGGAGATTCTTAGAAACAGAGCATACTTATGAGCGTATGTCTTTGCTCACAGCGGTTTCTCTTATTGACTAAGCTAACTCCGTAGTCCCTACGGTTCTAAGGCGTAAACCTACAGTTAAAATATTTCTGCTTGCATTTATATCTCTATCGAGATTCGCATGGCAATGATGGCACGTCCAAGTCCGAATGTGCAATCCTTTTTTACTGTCACGATTGCCACATTCAGAATAGATTTGACTAGATGGAAACCATCTATCGACTTTGACGATTTCCTTGCCATACCAATTTGCTTTGTATGTTAATTTAGCGATAAATTCAGACCAAGAAACATCTGAAATGTTTTTCGCTAATTTATGATTTTTCAACAGACCTTTTACGTTCAAGTTTTCAATACAGATCACATCGTGGTTATTGATGATGTCTGTACTTAGTTTATTTAGGAAATCAGTCCGTTGATTCTTTATTTTTTCGTGAAGTCTTGCAACTTTACGTTTTTGCTTTTGATAGTTGCTTGCCTCAAACAGACGTACATTATTCTTTTTAGCGTTTAATGCACGTTTGGATAGCTTACGTTGTTCACGTTTTAATTTCTTTGCCATTTCAGAGGTAAAGCGATTGTTACTTATTTTCTGTCCATCTGAAAGAATCGC
>JAGHSJ010000242.1 GCA_018065935.1 Candidatus Kurthia equi | reverse complement strand
ACAAAAACAGAAAATTCAGTCTTGTATATTTAAAATAAAAATAGTATTTTTATTTATTATTAGACGATTTTGAACTCTTTTTTGTAATAAAAATACAAAAAGATTTTAGAATTCATTACAAAAGCATGTTTATTTAGAATAGATGAAATTGTTAGCTTGTTGAAAATATTCTCACAACTTATTCTTTTTTTAAAATAGTTTTGATATAGTAATAACATGCTATTTTTCAAGTAGCACAATTATTTAACACACATAGGAGGATTTCACATGAAAAAGAATTTTTTATGGATTGCAATCCTTGCTGCTTTAACTTTAGTTTTAGGTGCATGTGGATTCGGTGGAGACTCTTCTAAAGATGATTCATCAAAAGAAGGCAAAACGCTAAACTTAGCAATTGCTTCTGAACCACCAAGCCTAAATCCTCAGCTTTCTACAGATACTCAATCAGGTTCAATCTTAAATGGTTTATTTGAAGGTTTAACTCGTGTTGACTCAAACGGTAAAGTTGAGAACGCGATGGCTAAAGATATTACAGTGAGCGAAGACAAACTTACTTACACATTCACATTACGTGATGCAAAATGGTCAAATGGCGACGCAGTAGTTGCTGGAGACTTTGAATATGCTTGGAAATGGGCTTTAGACCCAAATAACCAATCTCAATATTCTTCAATCTTATACCCAATTAAAGGTGCTGAAGCGTTCAACACTGGTAAAGGGAAAGTAGAAGAAGTTGGCGTTGAAGCAACAGATGATAAAACGTTAGTCGTTACTTTAACAAATCCAACACCTTACTTCACAGAATTAACAGCGTTCTATACATATATGCCTGTTAACGAAAAAGTAGCAACAAATAATAAAAAATGGGCTGCTGAAGCCGGTAAAGATTATGTAACAAATGGTCCTTACAAATTATCAGAGTGGAAACATAACAATGCAGTAACACTTAAAAAAGAAGCAAACTACTGGGATAAAGAAAATGTCGATGTAGACACAATCAAAATTTCAATGGTTGAATCTTCTGCAACAGCAAACCGTATGTTCAAAAATGGCGACATTGATTTCTTAGGTGCTCCATTCCAATCAGTACCACTTGATGCAATTGATGCTTATAAAGCAGACAAATCATTACAAATTAAAGATACAGCTGCAGTTTACCTGTATAAATTCAATACAACTGATAAATACATGAAAAATGCAAATATCCGCAAAGCTTTAACTTTAGCGATTGACCGCCAAGGATTAATCGATAACGTATTAAAAGCTGAACAAAAACCAGCAAATGGTTTAGTACCTACTTCAGTTAATGGATGGGATACACAAGAAAAATTCTTCGAAGATAATGATGTAGAGGAAGCTAAAAAAGCATTAGCTACTGGATTAAAAGAACTAGGTCTTAAAGATGCCAAAGATCTTGTCATCAACCTTTCAATTAATACAGATGAAGCACATGCTGCCATCGCACAATATATTCAAGAAGGCTGGAATAAAAACCTAGGAATTACAACTAAAATTGATAATTCTGAGTGGCAAGTATTCTTAGATAAAATGACAAGCTTTGATTATCAAGTTGGCCGTATGGGCTGGACTGGTGATTATAACGATGCCAATACATTCTTAGATATGTACACTACAGCAGAAAATGGAAACAACCAAACAGGTTGGGAAAATCCGAAGTACGCTAAATTCATGGCACAAGCAAATGCAGAAAAAGATGCTGACAAACGTATTGAACTTTTACAATCAGCAGAAGCAGTTGCAATGGCTGAATTCCCAGTAGCACCTATTTATAACTACACTTCACTGTATGTTGTAAAAGATGGTATTGAAAACATTGGTCCTGATTTATTAGGTAACGTAAATCTTAAAGCAATTAAATTATCAAAATAATACGATTAATTAATGTACTACTAGCCTTCCGGTAAGTTTTACATTAGGGCTACGAAGCGGCTTCCTTGAAAAGAAGGTCGCATAGTAGCCCATCTTTTAATTAAGAAATAAGGAGGCTATTAACATGTTAAAGTATATTTTAAAAAGACTTGGATATATTTTAGTTGCACTGTTCGTTATCGTAACAATTACATTTTTCTTAATGCGTATTGCTCCTGGTAGCCCTTTTGCAAGTGAAAAGAGTATGCCACCTGAAATTGAGGCAGCAATGAATGCAGAATATGGCCTAGATAACCCTTGGTATATTCAATATAAAGATTACTTAGTATCAACAGCTCAATTAGACTTCGGTCAATCAATGAAATATAAAGATCGTTCTACAAATGATATGATCGCTGAAAGTTTCCCAGTATCGTTAACATTAGGTATTGAAGCAATGTTGCTTGCTGTAGGATTTGGCGTATTAATCGGTGTAGTAACAGCTCTATATCATAATAAATTCCCCGATTATTTAGGGACTACATTCGCAGTCCTAGGTATTTCAGTTCCATCCTTTATTTTAGCAGGCTTACTACAGTATTTTGTAGGATTAAAGCTACAGTGGTTACCAATTAGTGGTTGGGACGGCTTTGTTTACAGTATTATGCCGGCTCTAGCAATTGCGATCACACATATGGGCTTTATTGCAAAATTAACCCGTTCAAGTATGCTTGAACAAAATAATTCTGAATATGTAAAAATGGCCCGTGCAAAAGGGATTGGAAAGTGGACAACCGTCTTCAAACATACCCTACGTAATGCTCTTCTCCCAGTTGTAACTTATTTAGGACCACTATTTGCAGGTGTTATTACAGGTAGTTTCATCGTCGAACAAATTTTCGCGATTCCTGGCCTAGGTAAATATTTTGTAACATCAATTACAAACCGTGATTACACAGTTATCATGGGAACAACCGTATTTTATTCAATCATCCTATTAGTAGGTGTATTGATTGTAGATATTTTATACGGAATTATCGATCCACGTATTAAATTGAAAGGAGCGAAAAAATAATGACACAAGCAACGAAAACAATACCAAAAATTTCCCCAGATAAATTTAAAATTGTTGGTGGTGACAGCTCTGCTTCAGAAGTATTAGCAGACAAATCGGTGTCCTTCTGGAAGGAAGTATGGCTTCGCTTCTCAAAAAATAAATTAGCGGTTGCAGGGATTATCATCATCGCAATCGTGGCATTAATGGCTATTTTTGTCCCATTCCTTTCACCTTATAAATACAATGAAATTTTAGGCAATTTCAATACAGCACCAAACGGTAAAAACTGGTTTGGTACAGATGATTTAGGTCGCGATGTATTTACTCGTGTATGGTATGGTGCACGTATTTCTCTATTCATCGGTCTTGCAGCCGCATTCATCGATTTAGTCATCGGTGTCGCATGGGGTGCAGTTGCTGGTTTAGTCGGTGGTCGTGTGGATGATATTATGATGCGTATTGCCGATGTCTTAACAGCCGTACCTTACTTACTAGTAGTTATTATTTTATTAGTAGTTATGGAACCAGGTCTACTTCCATTAATTATCGCCTTATCAATTACTGGTTGGGTAAACATGGCACGTATTGTTCGTGGTGAAGTATTAACGATTAAAAACCAAGAGTATGTATTAGCAGCTCGTACATTAGGTGCACGTACATGGCACTTGATTATGCGTCACTTAGTACCAAATGCTTTAGGCGCAATTATTGTAACAATGACTTTAACAATTCCGAGTGCGATCTTTACTGAATCGTTCTTAAGCTATATTGGTTTAGGTGTATCTCAACCTCAAGCAAGTTGGGGAACAATGGCATCAGAGGGGAATAACGCAATCGACACAGCTCCATGGCGTTTGATTTTCCCAGCATTATTTATTTCTTTAACAATCTTTGCATTTAACGCAGTAGGCGATGGCTTACGCGATGCATTAGATCCGAAACTACGTAAATAGGAGAAGGTGAGAAAATGAGTGAAACAATTTTAGAAGTCAAAAATTTAAAAATTAACTTTAAAACATATGCTGGTCTAGTACAGGCTGTTCGTGGTGTGAACTTTGAGTTAAAACAAGGCGAAACACTAGCAATCGTAGGCGAGTCGGGTTCTGGTAAATCAGTAACGAGTAATGCGTTAATGAAGCTCATTCCTCAGCCACCAGGTATTTATGCGGATGGTCAAATTCTTTTTGAAGGACGCGACTTAATTCCACTAACTGAAAAACAAATGACGAAAATTCGCGGGAATGATATTGCAATGATCTTCCAAGATCCAATGACTGCATTAAATCCAACGATGAAAGTCGGTAAACAAATTACCGAAGTCATTTTAAAACATAAGAAACATATCTCTAAAGCAGAAGCGAAAAAACGCGCAATTGAATTATTAGATGAAGTAGGGATTCCGTATCCTGAAAAACGCTATAGTCAATATCCACATGAATTTTCAGGTGGTATGAGACAACGTGTTGTCATTGCGATTGCACTTGCTGCAGAACCAAAATTATTAATTGCGGATGAACCAACAACAGCACTTGATGTAACGATTCAAGCGCAAATCATCGAATTAATGAAAAAAATTCAAAAAGAACGTAATACATCGATTATCTTCATTACACATGACCTAGGCGTTGTAGCCAATATAGCCGATCGTGTAGCTGTTATGTATGCAGGACAAATCGTCGAATACGGTACGGTAGATGAAATTTTCTATAACCCGAAACATCCATATACATGGGGACTTTTAGGGTCAATGCCCGATTTAGAAAATAAAACAGATGAGCTATTACGTACAATTCCTGGTTCGCCGCCGGACTTAATTCACCCACCAATTGGTGATGCATTTGCTGCTCGTAATGAATTTGCGATGCAAATTGATTATGAACAAGAGCCACCGATGTTCCAAGTATCACCAACACATTTTGCAAAAACATGGCTACAGCATCCAGATGCACCAAAAGTAGAATTACCTGAAGCCGTATCAAAACGTATTGCAGGTTATTTAGGTAAGGAGGATTTACAACATGTCTGAGAAAATTTTAGAAGTCAAAAATCTTCAACAACATTTTGGTTCAATTAAAGCCGTAGATGGCATTAGCTTTGATGTATACAAAGGCGAAACACTCGGACTTGTAGGTGAATCAGGTTGTGGGAAATCGACAACTGGTCGTTCAATTATCCGCCTATATGACATCACAGGTGGAGAAGTGAAATACAAAGGCGAAGATATTCACGGGAAGAAATCAAAAGCAGAGTTGAAGAAATTCAATAAAGAAATGCAAATGATTTTCCAAGATCCTTATGCATCTCTAAACCCACGTATGACAGCGGGTGAAATCATTGCAGAGGGCTTCGATATCCATGGTATGCATAAGGATAAAAAAGCACGTAAACAAGTGATTGGCGAATTATTAGAAGCAGTCGGTCTAAATCGTGAGCATGCCAATCGCTATGCACATGAATTTTCAGGCGGTCAACGTCAACGGATTGGGATTGCACGTGCACTAAGCCTAAATCCAAGCTTTATCATTGCCGATGAACCAATCTCAGCATTGGATGTATCGATTCAAGCACAGGTCGTTAACCTATTGAAAAAACTACAAAAAGAACGTGATTTAACGTATCTATTTATCGCGCATGATTTATCCATGGTGAAATACATCAGTGACCGTATCGCTGTTATGCGTCGCGGAAAAATCGTGGAATTAGGAACAGCTGAGGATATTTATTATCACCCAGTACATCCATATACAAAATCATTATTATCAGCTATTCCACTACCAGATCCACGCTCTGAAGCAACGCGTACGCGTATTCCTTATGAGCATGAGGAAACAGGTGACGCTGGGAAAACACATGAAGTATTCCCAGGTCACTTCGTTTACGGTACAGATGAGCAAGTCAAAGTATGGCGTCCTTAAACGCCATTTTAATAATAGATTTTCTGATGTGAGGAAAAGTAAATATATCAAAACACTAGTATTTTTTCAGAAAATACTGGTGTTTTTTTATGGAAAAGTGGAAAGCTAAATCAACACTTTATCATACTAATGTAATGGATTTTTCTAGTGTATAAAAAAATAGAGGTATTAGTAAAACAGCAATGTTAGAAATCTTTACATGAAAAAAGATAAAAATTTGTTCTTTTAACCTAATTATGGCAGTTCTGTTA
>JAGHSJ010000109.1 GCA_018065935.1 Candidatus Kurthia equi | reverse complement strand
CATTTATATTAAGTAACTCAGATTTTTTCAAGTTGTAATATATTCTTTTGTTGAGGTTAACTTGTGTACTGTGCACTTGTATGGATGTAAGATAAAAAGTGTACGTATTTTGGCCTATTTTGTGTCCTGAAAATAAGAGATGATGGTATCCTTCTGAGATTTCAGATATATCAATATTAAAAGTTTGGTGATGTTGTTGCCATTTTATTTTGTTTATTTTTTCTAATAAAAAAGCGGTGATATAAGGGAGGTGATGTTGTATTTTATCATCTATTTTAGTATTTATCCATTCTTTATTGTCTGTATTGTACATGAAATAGTTGTCTAAAGCTATATTCATTTGATGATTGAATGCATTAATTCCTAAAAAATTAATGTCATAAAACAGTTCGAGAATAGACTCTAAATAGAGGTAACTTAGTTGCTGGATGAGTGATGCTTGGTTGAATAAGCGGTTATCATTATGGTTTAAGAGTTCGCAAAGTTTTTCTTTATAGTCACTCAGTCGAACTACTAACTCTTCGTAAAATTCAAATTTCATAAGCAATTGTATATTAGTGTGATATCATTATTTAATTTAGTGGAAATTATGCTTTGTTTAAAATATTTTTAAATATTTGATATGTTTATTTATAAAAATAAATATCCCCTCCAGAGAGGGGATATAAACTTAGGTTACAGTGACTAATCCTAAATAGATTGAATTGGAGGCTTCTTGCAAAATAGGATTTACAAAACTAACCCAGATGTGTAAATCGACACCTTGAAATTTAGGAAGGAGTTGGAATGCAACACTTTCATCTTTTCGTAATGCAGTTGTTTTTACGACCGTGCTAAGGAGCTTGTCTTGATTTTCTTCTGCATACATTACATATAGGATGTCATTCTCATCTAATGTGTCTGTAGAATTATCCATCCAATTAACATTTACTGTTAATGGGTCATCTGATGTAATGCTTGAAGGTTGAGGTTCTAATAAATTTCCTTTTGTAAACATAATTTCCTCGTGATTTACACTGAATGTTAAGTCTGTCACATCTAGTTTAATCGACTTTAATAAATTGCTCATCGCTACATTGTAAGGAGATTTAAGTCCTACTCTTTTGCCGTAATATTCTTTTACAACTGTTTTATACCCTTGTATAAATTTTACTGCAAAATTGAATCTCTCTTTGACCAGCTGTTGTTTTGGGGTTGCTGTTCGTGCTGTTTTACGTGGTCTCATCCGAGAGATCTCATGCCCTTGGATATTCGAAACAACGATACGTCCTGTGCGTCCTCTTGTTCCTGATAATAATGAATCTGTAATTTTTCCCATGATTTTGATTTTTAAATAATTAATACTTTGATTACAACAACAGTGTGAAATTACAGGGATGGTTTTAGATATTGTGTACTGTGATAAGGTGATGAATAGATTGATCAGTGAAAGTGTTTTTTGATTTTTCAAGAGATGTTTTGTATAACGATTTTAAGTTTTTGTGCGTAGTTTCTGTAGGTGTTCTGTATGCACGCTGTAGGCATTCTATATCGTTTGTATAGGGTTTGTTCGGTGTTTGTTTGGGGAAGGGGTTTTAGATGCTAAGTATTGGTTAACAAGTGAAGAGGTATTAACTAATTAAAATGGAATAAGTGTTTGTTTATAAGTGTTCTTAGATGTTCATTTTTTTTTCTTGATAAAAAAAACATATGATTTTGTTTTTAATTAAGTAGAAATTTGTTTTTTATTTAGATGTTCATTTTTTATTCATGTGTTTATTATTTTATGATTAATGTATTCATGAA
>JAGHSJ010000276.1 GCA_018065935.1 Candidatus Kurthia equi | reverse complement strand
CCCCTATACTGTTAAAGAAAATATTCGCTTAGGGGATATTAACAAAAATGAAGACACAATTGAGTTTGTAGGACGAGAAGCCAATGTTAATAGCTTTGTGGATAAATTCCCTAATAGATATGATACTTTTTTGGGAAAAATACTAGAAGATGGAGAAGACTTATCAGGCGGACAGTGGCAAAAACTTGCCTTAGCTAGAGCATTGTTTAAAGAAGGAGAAATATATATTTTAGATGAACCTACAGCTGCATTAGATCCTCTATCAGAACTTGAAATATTTGAAAAGTTTGAATTTATAACTAAAAGTAAAACCTCATTTTTTATTTCACATAGAATTGCCTCTACCAAATTTGCAGATCGTATTCTTGTTTTTAAAGAGGGAGAAATTATTGAAAATGGTTCACATAAAGAATTAATGGAATTGAAGGGTGAATATTATAAACTTTATGAAGCACAATCTAAATGGTATAGCACAAGTGAATTAGTTACGAATATATAGAGTAATTCAAGAGTTAAAAGCTGCTATTAAACAGCATTTTAACTCTTTTTTGCATTTAATTGATTTTCTTAACTGTCATTTCCCATTTAACATCTTCTTTTAAACGAAGTGTATAATTCATAATAAAATATAGGTCTATTTTTTTGAGATTATAATGGGAGTTCAACGCTTGGAATCTCTTACTTACCAAGTAATTAAATAATTCACCTTCTTCTATATTTTGCTTTTGAGCTATCTCCAACATACTGTAACTTTTTCTTAATTTAAAGTATTCGTCTTTACTTATTCCTAAAAAGGAGCATAAATCCTCAAAATCAGGTTTATAACTAAATACAAGTTCACCTTGATTTGTCCCAATTTCTTTTGTAAACTCATTTGGACTTTCCATCTGTTGTTTATCTGCAATCGATGCCTGACTATAGGTAATTTGCCAAACGAAAATAGTACAAAATACTATTGCTATTAACAAGTAAAATTTTTTCATAACACCCCCCCCTCCTTATTTGTTCACTGTATTACTTTTATTTCTATGTGAAATGTATTCACATATTTATTTTTATCATTATTTAAATATTTAATACGCAATTATTTTTTTCATCTTTTGTTTTTGCTTCTAATTGACAAACTCGCACACGTTCTTCCGGTGAAAGTTGTTTGATTTTACTCTCGATATGAAATAAACGAGCGCAATATTCAACTCCTATTCGCCCGTTTTTACTATCGGCTTTCAGCCAATAACGTCGTATGTGTGCCCAACAGTTAGCGAACTGAACATAATGCAATTGATCATAAGCTGAATAGCCGTCACAAATCACAGTCCCTTTGAATCCCGCAATTAAATTTTCTAATATAGCGCGCCCTCGTGAGAGTGCACTCTTAAATAAAACAATAATAGGACCTTCACTTTGTACACTGCGACATACCCAATTATAAGCGTTTGATTGAGCGGGCTTTCCATCTGAACGCTTGAGTATTTGTGCATATGTTTCATCTATATGTAGTACAGATTTAGATGTTAATAATTGCTTCATCAAATCATAAAGCGGTTGAAGCCAATCTTCTGCTACGCTAATGACCCAATTGGATAAATTCTTATCGTTTGTGTGTAGACCATGTCGTTCCCATTCATTTACCTGACGGTACAGAGGCAAGTACTGGCAAAACAGTAGGTCCGGCAATGCTTCTTTGAATGACACCTTGTGGTGCTTTACCACGTTTAATTTGTGCTTTTTGTGTGGCATCTTTTTTGCACGTCTTGCACTCATAAACATGTTCAAAATGTTGCACACGTTTCATGGTAACTGGAATAAATTTCGCTTCTTCACGCACTATTGTTGAACTGAATTCTATCATTTCACCATGTCAGCAGTCACAAGTTAAGTTAGCTGGGTGATGATGAATTTCTTCCGCTTCAATATCGTCACGAAACGAATCATTGCGTTTTTTATTTGTCTTTTTACGAGTAACGGTATAACTAATCGTTTCCGTGCTTTGTTTTTCTGTCTGCTCAGGTTCGTTAAAAGACGGACCGTCTTCAAATAAGGACCCTTGTCCGTCTGGTGCTTGATACTTGGATTTTTCTGACTTAGAACCATATAAGGCTTTCGTTAATTGACGAACTTGCTCTGTTAATGCTTCTATTTGTCCATTTGACTGGGCTAGTTGTTGCTCAAGTAATCGAATAATACGTTCATTTTGTTCTTCTTGCTTTAGATCAACGGGCGTCAAATCGTTCACCACATTCCGTTCGAATTTATATATGGGTAATTACACCACTATGAACAATGTAGTTAAAAGATACCTTTTGCAGATTTTGCAATGGTCTTCGGCTTTTTTAAAGATAATCCTTCTAATAACCAGCGAAGCTCCTGTTGTGAAAGGTTTCGTACCTCATTTTCATCTTTTGACCATTGCAGCTTGCCATTATCTAAACGTTTATAAAGCATGGCGAAACCATCTCCATCAAAATACAAACATTTATAGCGGTCCTTACTCCATCCTGAAAAGAGAAAAACAGAATCGCTATACGGATCTAATTCGAAAGAATCTTGAATGAGCGTAGCGAGACCATCAATACCTTTACGCATATCGGTTTTCCCACAAATGATGTAGATGTTTTGCACGCTTGTAAAATCATGTTTCATTGGTTGCTCAGCTCCTTCATAATGGTCTGGATGATGCGTTCATCTACGCCATTGAAGAAGGCGATTTCAGCTACAGCGGTTTTAATGACACAACTTGGCATAGCTGTGGATTCGGAAGAATGAGACGAAGTAATTTCAATTGGAAGGGGATCAAGTTTGACGGGAACAATGGTTAATTTGTTTGCTGGCATAAGAATGGCACCTCCTTTGAATGATACGTATATCGAACCGGAGGTGCCTGGCGTTTTATATGCGTTATTTGATTACGGGCTTACTTAAATTCTCCCATTTACTTAAATACATACGTTTTGTTATATTATGAGGATTCGGTAGTTTGCAAATCAACTCAATACTATTGCCATCTGGATCGTCAAAATGTAATTTAGCGTGAGCATAATGATGATGTGCCATGACGAAGGGTTCTATAGGCTTGAATCCGAATGCTTCTCTTGCGTATATTTCCTTTTCTTTTAACCATTCAACAGCTTTTTTCAAATCTTCTAGTCCTACTTGAAAAGCTATATGCCTAATTGAAGGATGATATTCAATATTTACTTTGTCTGTTTCCCACAGCCCTATCCAACTTTTATTTTCCTCAACCCAAAAAAATGCGATTTTATTGTCTACGATGTGGTCTAAAACCAGACCTATTTTTTTATAAAAAGCTATAGAAATTTCTAAATTACTTACTGGCAAATGTGCTTCATATAAACCTTTTATCAAAGTAACACCTCTTTTTTGAATATTATACTTACAATACCAATTAAAGGTAATCTTTACTTCCTCCAAAGGTCTAATATTACTTAACTAAGTTCCTCAATTTATCTACTTCAACTAGCCTGCTGCGTATTTGAAGAAAAAAATGCACCTA
>JAGHSJ010000435.1 GCA_018065935.1 Candidatus Kurthia equi | reverse complement strand
CCTTCCTTTGCTAATGCTTTAATTTTCTTCAGTTCCTTTATCGCATACGTATTCGTTGAGGCTGCTTGAGATTCTAAAGTTAATATGCCTCCGAAACTCATCATAAAGACGAATAGGATTATTACTTTCTTCATCCGTTCCCTTCCCCCTTTTAATAACACATATCACTAATTTACCCATTAAAAGAAGATTTAATTATCACCTAAACTAGATTTATTCAAATTCTTTCCCAAACTTTTATTTGGAAACGTTATTTCAATTTTCGATACACGAACATACTTTGAAATAACTTTTTGAAATGTATCGTGCTAATATAGAAGAAGATTTTCATTTAAAAAAGGAGCAATCAATTATGTTTTATAGAGAAAAATTAGAAAATAATCAAGTTTGGTTATATGTTGTCGTCATTCTGTTGGCAGCTGGATTTGGCTTGTTATTTCCTGAATTCGGTACAAAATTAGACGGTACGATTTCGATTATTATTGCGATTTTAATGTATAGTATGTTTTCGCAAATTCCGTTCACATCATTAAAAAAATCATTCTCAAATCGTCGTTTCATTTGGGCGTTACTAACAGTCAATTATATTGCAGTGCCGATTGTGACCTGGCTATTAACAAGGTTATTACCAGACTATCCGCCGTTACTCTTGGGCGTCTTTTTAGTTTTACTTACACCTTGTATTGATTATGTCATTGTTTTTACAGCATTAGGTCGTGGAAATGAAAAACTAATGCTTATTTCTACACCCATTCTCTTTATTACACAAATGCTTTTATTACCACTCTATTTAGTTTTGTTTATTGGGAAAGAGGCAGCCTCGATTGTAGAAATCGGTCCATTTCTTGAAGCCTTTTTAATGCTTATTGTTATTCCTTTAGCTATTGCTATCCTTGTGCAATTGTTTATAAAAAAGTCATCTGTTGCAACTAAAATCATCGATGCTTCAGCTTGGCTTCCTGTTCCATTTATGGCACTTACGCTTTTCGTTATTATCGCTTCTCAAATCGGTAAATTATCACTGTACATAGATGAAATCCTCAAGGTAATTCCTATCTATATTCTCTTTATGATGATAATGCCTTTTGTTTCAAAGCTTGTTGCAAAGTGTTTCAAACTGGATGTTCCATCAGGACGAGCATTAATATTTAGTGGCTCCACACGGAATTCACTTGTAGTGCTTCCACTTGCTTTAGCTTTACCTGATCATGTGAGTACAATGATCGCAGCAATCATTGTGACGCAAACAATTGTAGAAATTGTGGGAGAAATTATATATATCCGATTGGTACCGAATATAATTTTACGTGATAAGGATTCTTCAGAAAACACTTTATAAAGTATGCTCAGTAAGCAGCTAAAATCATATTAGCAAGTACAAATCATTAAAGAAACTAGTAGAGCTACTACTTTCGTCCATAGACAAAGTTACTTAATTTTCCCTGTTTTCATGTATTGTTCTAAGATTTCTAATGCCCCTTTCTCTAATTCTTCTCCGCTTGTGTAATTAGCTTCATCAAATTTTTCAATTCGATCACCATATAATTTTTCTGTTTTACGTTGTTCCCATTCAAGTTCTTTGTCGCTCATTTATATTCACTCCCACTACTTTTCTCTGCTTATCTTGAATCATACACCTAATACTATCTTCTTTCTTAAACAAGTGAACGAATTAATTAATCACGTAAGAAAAATTATTAAAAGAAATAAATTAATAGTCAAGAAAAGCCTTTATCCAATAATTTCTGGATAAAGGTTTCTTTGGTTTTAATATATCGTTTCCTTATACATTAATTACTTCACTTTCTTCTGGCTTATTATTTCTCATATCCGGTGATTTTCTTAAGATATATAAAGCTTGTTTTATCATTTATTCATTTGGAAGCTCTCCCCCCCATTGACATCCCTTCCTCCTTTCTATATAGTTGCATATGCAACTAATTTATTAGGAGGTGCTTTGTGCGTACAAAAAAAGAGATTGTTCATCAGTTTTTCCAGGTGTCTCGAACAATGACAAATACATTAAATCACCGTTTAGCGGTATATGATTTAACACATGCTCAATTGGCTGTTATTGAATACTTAGCTTCAAAATCCAGTTCTGTTTCTTTAGTAGATATTGCGACATACTTACATGTAGAAAAATCTACTGTTACTCGAACCGTACGAATTTTAGAAAAGGCTGGATTTATCGAACAGGTTGCTTCAGAAGATAGTCGAGAAAAACGGATGATCCTTAGTGATAAGACTGTGCAAATGCAGGAAGAAATTCAGTTGACGAAAAATCAATTTGAAGAAGATCTATTTCAGTCGATTTCTAAAGATGACTTAACAGTTACCTATCAAACCCTCCTTAAATTAATGAAAAACCTTAATGGAGATGACCTACAGCAACATGAATAATTCAAAACTTTGGACAAAGGATTTCATTATTATCACATTGACTTCCTTTTTAGTATTTTTAACTTTCTATCTATTAATGACGACATTAACTTTGTACGCCATTGAACAATTCCAAGCTTCACAAACAGCGGCTGGGTTTGCGGCAAGTATTTTCGTTATTGGCTCACTTATCTCGCGACTTTTTGCTGGTAAATACATTGATGTCATCGGACGCAAAAAATTACTTTATTCTAGTTTAATATTATTTTTAGTCGCTTGCCTCTTGTATTTTGAAGTAAATAGTTATGGGGTATTACTACTTGTACGCTTTATCCATGGTGCGGCCTTCGGGATTACAACTACTGTCATGGGGACTGCTGTAATGGAGATTATTCCCGCACATCGTAGAGGTGAAGGAACCGGCTACTTCTCACTGAGTACACCATTGGCAACTGCTATTGGGCCTTTCCTTGGTATTATAATTACCCAAAACGCAGACTTTAATATGATTTTTGCTGTCTGTACGGCTTTTTCTGTCATTAGTATTGTGGTGATGCTTTTCGCCAAAATTATCGAAGCTCCTTTATCATCTGAACAAATACAGCAAGCGAAAGGTTTTTCACTCAGTGATTTCTTTGAAAAATCTGCCTTGCCTATTTCTAGTATGATTTTCATTATGGGGATTGCCTATGCTAGTGTGCTAACCTATATTAGCCCCTATGCAATTGAAATTAAATTAACAGGTGCAGCAAGTATTTTCTTTATTATTTATGCGGTATTTCTTCTTGCTTCAAGACCGTTTACAGGGAAATTATTAGATAAAAAAGGCGATAATATCGTTATTTATCCTGCATTATTTTTATTTGCTGTTGGTCTAGTTTGTTTAAGTCAATCCTATAATAATCCTATGCTATTGATTGCTAGTGCATTAATAGCGCTTGGTTTTGGGAATATGCTGTCTTGCTCTCAAGCGGTTGTTGTCAATAAAGCGCCACGTCACCGCATGGGTCTAGCCACTTCTACGTTTTATATCGCGATGGATGCTGGAATTGGTGTAGGTCCGATTATTATCGGTTTCATCCTACCATTCTTCGGATATCGCGGCATGTATATGACGATGGCCATCGTTGTATTCTTGACTATTGGACTCTATTACTTTGTCCATGGGAGACACGCGAAAGCAATTGTCCAATAAAATTCAATAAATAAGACCGTAACCTACGATAAGGCGACGTTCTTATAGATAGAACATAAAAAAACAATCCATCTACGGAAATTTGCCGAAGATGGATTGTTTTTATTCATTAGTTATAGGCTCCAAAAGAAGCATTTGTCTGAAACGGTTCTTCTGTATCTAAATTTAAGTTGCTTCTTAATTCATTGCTTAAGTTTTGTAGTTCTGTCTGATCTGCGACAAAGTAAGAGACACCATTGACAAGCATGTTTTGACCCTTCAATTCAGTCGTATTAACTTTTAGTGCATCCATTCGTAAATACTGACTTTGAATCGCAAAAATATCACTGATAGATAAGCTCGTTTTTACATTCTTACCGAAAATCTTTGTCAGTTCGCCTACTTTAAATACGGTACCTGCTGATTTAGCTTGGTTAACAGTTGCGCTAATAAACTGGCGTTGACGTTCATCACGTGAGTATATGCCATTGACATCACGTTTTCTCATACGTACAAAAGCTAGTGCTTCTTCACCAGTCAAATGGGCTTCTCCCGCTTCAAAATCAATTCGCTTCTTCGTATAAATATCATCTTCCCAGAAAGGGTGTTTGATATCAATATCAATGCCACCTAACGCATTGACAACATCTCTAAAGCCATCGAAATTCACCGTAACAAAAGCATCAATTGGAATATTCAAGAGTTTTTCCGTCGTTTCTAATTGTAACTTTTCCGCACCATACTTGTTAATTACACCGTACGTCATTGCAGCATTAATTTTATGTATACCAGTATATTCGCCGGCATTATCAATATGTACACGTGTATCTCTTGGAATCGTCACAAGTGTCACATCATTTTCTTTCGGATTAAAGGTTACTACGATTTGTGTATCTGCACGCCCAGTTTCCTTATTCGTCGCATAATCTTCCACACCTAATAATAAAATGGAAAATGGATCGTCACTATACGAAACGGGGATTTCACGGAGTTCGGATTTATTGTCCTCGCGCTGTAATTGAACTTCGGATTTTTCTAATGCCCCTTTAACAGAAAAAACTGAGTAGGCTAAATAGCCGACAACGACACATAAACAAAGTGACGTGAAAACAATCCCATTTCTAAGCCACTTTTTCCTGCGTCTTTTGGCCATTCTCGTTTTAGCCATTTAAATTCCCCCATATTACTTAATCTATAATAAATAATAGTAC
>JAGHSJ010000312.1 GCA_018065935.1 Candidatus Kurthia equi | reverse complement strand
GTTTGCTGTAATCTGCAAAGTAAACATGTGTAATTGAAAAATTAGCAGGGTTACTATCCTTAACATGCGATAAGAAATCTAATGCGTTTGGGAGCTTATCTCCCTTCACGATTGCTAGTGTTTTACCCTCTGCTGTTGGAGCAGTCTTATCTGCTATAGGAATGTTTATTTCTTTTTGCTGTCCATTTAATGATGCAAAAACTTTCAAAGTGTTAGAAGCGATAAAGTACTTTCCTACCTCTGCTTTCACTTCGAAATTCCCCTCACTATCGGCTTTTGTTGAATAAGCTGCTTCTCCTTCTACTTCCGATGAAAGTGATGGTGTTGGTAACGCTGGATCGCCCGTTACTCGTACATATGCACCGGGAGTTGTTTTCCCTCTGACGACTTGGGAATCCTCACTCGTTACTAAATCGCTTGGTATGTTTGTTAAAGCCAAGCTATTTATGGTTGGTAACACTTCATCTCCAGTCAGGCGAAGAATTGCACTTGTTTTTTCTTTAAGAAATTTTGAATCTTGACTAGTTACTGCATCGCTTGATTTATTCTTTGTTGTCGTATAATTATTTTTAACATCTGAATACATTAAACGACTAAATTTTTCTGGTTTAAATTCCTTTACATAATCCTTATCCATTTGATTTGTTGCAGCTTTTACACTCTTAACTGCACTATTATTTCCTTCAAAAGCCGTTTTAGAATGAAGGATTGAATTCCATTGGAAATCTGCAATTTTCGTATTATTTTGAGAAATATTTTTAAGGTTCCATGCTTTTATAGTTTGTGAGCTACCTTCAAGATTTCCTGAATCCATTTCTATTAATTTTGCTGCTGGACTTAAATCAGCATTTGTAAATTGCAAATTCACCTTTTCAGCATCTGTAAATTGGAATTTTGAAAATGTACCAAATTTTAAAATATCATGGGCTCCATAGCCATCCGATACAATATTAAAAATTCCTTTTTCCCCGATTACAAAAGATGTATTTTTTTCTATATTAATCAAAGGATACGTACTGTTTCCCTTATTTTCTGCCAAAATATTTAATGCCGCTTTATCTTTTATAGATATGCCTGTTCCAGATTCTAAATACAGACTTGGATAACTTTCTCCATTTGAAGTTATAGTGATTTTAGCTTCATCTGCTGCGACTATTTCGCTGTCTTTACCAGTTAGATACAAGCCATATTGTTTCCCTTTATTTGTCGTATTAATTGATAACTTCGAGTCTTTATTTGCTACTAAATCTCCTTGTAAATAAAGTGCATAAGTTGAAAATTCACCTGTATTTCCACCTGCTGTTAAATGAACCTCCGCTTTATCTTCTAATGTCATTTGCCCATTTTTAGCTAAGTGAAACACACCGGCATTTTCAGTTGTACCTCGATAATAATTTCCTTCTCTAAATACAACATCTTTTGCTTCTATATTCACCTGATTTATTTGAGCATTATAATTTTTATGATCAAATGGAGATTGATAACTGTTTACTGAGTGATTTTCAATATGGCCTCTAAAATCAATCATCCAATTATAAGAAGCTGTTAATTGCGCACCAATATAAGAAACATCTTTGTAAATTAATGCACCGTAAGCTCCTTTAGCTGTCGTGTCTGAAGCTGTTTTAATCGGACCATTAGAATTTTGTCCATACATTGTTAAATGATCTATCTCCCATTCCATTCTTTCATTTGATTTAAGTGCAGTATCATTGAAAAAGCTTGCACCTCTAAAATCAATCGTGTGCCCATTACCTACTATTTTTAAGGGACGCATTGGTGTAGAGATTGTATCATTCATTGAAGCATCATCAGTTTTTGTGTTATAAAAGTCACTTTGTATATGTATTACATTTGTATCCATACTCATCATGGCATCATAAAATTGATTCCAATCATAAACATCACGTTCATTTTTCTTAGTCGCTTTTGTTACTTTGCTTGGTACGTTGGATGCTGGCACACTTACCAATGTAGTATTTTGAGAATTCACTTTCACTAGCGACTTTTCGCTAGTGCTAGTATCAGTTACATCTGTTTTTTCCCCACCTTCCACTTTAAGTTTATTGCCATTAGTTGACTTATGATTTGGTGCTGTACGGGCATCAGTTTCAGCTATCGCTGATGTAGCATACGGTATCGTCATTGTGAAAACTAATGCAAATGTCATTAGTATTCGCATGAATCTATTCATTATCTTAACAACTTCCTTTCTAAAATAAATTCGATTTTCTACTAATTAAACTTCGTCATAGGACACTTAGCATCACAATTTAATCTTAAAAATCACTTAGTATTAACTAATCTCACATTACCAGAATATAGAAAAAAGTTTTTTCATTCTTTCCCTTTCAGTTGGTATAAAATGAAATTATTTACAAAAAGCGAAAAAAGTCTCCTATCCGTACAAATTAATATGTATTTAATTTTTAGTTGCAAGGAAATTTACCTATAAAAAAACATCTTCATCGAATAGACACGATAAATGCCTTTCAATAGAAGATGCTTTAAAATAATCTATCTTAATTTTTTATTCTTTTGGTTCTGCAACTAGTGACCATGTCAGTGTATTTGAATAATCTTCAAACTCCACTTCTTGCCCACCTGGTATAGCTAATGACACGTCTGTTGCTTGCCATACATTAGTTGACGTATTTTTCACTTGCTCAATTGCGTTATTTGTACTAAATACAGTTTCTGGAGTCGTTGTAATTGCTACTTTTTGAGAAACTAGTTGGCCTGTTGTTACTTCTTGATCGCCTGTTTCTTCATTGTATACCTTTCCTTTTGGAACAGTAATGGTAGCACCTTTCAACTCATCTCCATTTTCTGTTGCTAACGCATGATCTTGTACTACTTGTACAGACCAGTCAGTGATATCTTCTTCTGCGCGGTTATCTGAAACCTGTACCCATTGCTTATCACTTGTTGTCTTCACTGCGTTTGTAGTCACACTGTCGAAGCCGAATTTCACCTGACCAAAGTCAAAGGCTGATGGCGCATAGTCTAATTTCAATAGGCCGGTTTGACCTGTACCGCCATTTTCCACTTCCTCTGGTTCTCCCGCTCCTGGATTTTCAGGATTCGTTGGTTTTACTGCCTCATCATTTAATACAGTGACTGTAAATTGACCTGTTGCCTTCGCTTCTGGTTTTGAAGAACTTAAATCGAAGCTAATTTGAATCTCATATTTTCCAGCTTTCATTTGTTCGATATTCCCTAAATCGTCTACTACTAGATTTTCAGATAGATCGACAAATTCATTGTCAATGATCCCATAAGCAGAAGCTTGTGATTCAGATAGAACATATTCTTTCATTTTGGCATTGGTATCATATTGTTTCAAGTCACTTAATGCAACTGAGAAATCATTTGATTTAATGCCATAACCATCTTTCGTTACTTCTAGTTTGGCTGGAATCTCAGCTTTATTCCCAGCTTCATCGCCTAAAACAATAGTAACGTCATGAATGCCTTCTTCTGTTGCTAAAGCTGTATAGTCTTCCTTGTATTCATATGTGTAGCCTTCATTTGCAGGGTTTGTATCCTGCGGGTTAATAATATATTGTTTTGCCTCTGGTAAGTCTTCTCCATAAACCATTGCTAAATTGATACTTTCACCTGTTGGGGCTGTTTCATCTAATACCTTCACTGTATCTTCGGCCATTTTACCGCCTAAGAATGCGAAAGCTTTAATATTATTTGAAGCTGTGAAGTGCTGTCCTTCTTTCGCCTTCACTTCAAACTCACCTTTCTCATCTGCGATGACAGTGAAGTCATCCGTTAATTCGGGCTCATCTGCCCCATCAACAATCGATGGAATCGTTGCTTCTGGTAGTGCTGGGTCACCTGTTAGACGTACATACGCCCCAGGGTTGGCAACCCCTTTAACAACTGTCGAATCGACACTGGTCACATTATCTGTCAGTGGATTTAAAATCCCTGTTTCTACATCTTCAATATAATTGTATAGAATTCTTGAGAAGTTTTGTGGCTTAAATTCTGCTGTATATTTCTCACGTTCTGAGTTCATAACAGAAGATGCAGATTGAACAGTTCCATTAGCACCAGAAAATTTCGTTACCATACCAAACATTGGTGTCCAATGATAATCTGCTTCTCGCGTTCCATTATTCGCAATATCTGTACGATTCCAAGCTTTTACATCTTGTACATCGACATCCAATTGTCCATTTGAGCCTGACATATAAATTAATCGTGCATTAGTACTTAAATTATTATTTGTAAACTGTAAATTAACATTTTCTGCATCAGCAAATTGGAATATTGCATTCGTCCCTAAGTTTAGAAGGTAATGATTACCACTACCATCTGAAGCCAAATTAAATGTTCCTTTTTTCCCAATAATTAATGTTGTGTTTGCATAAGGAGCATTTATAACATCTAATGTAGTCGCTCCTTTACTTTTAGCATCTACACTTAGTTCAGCATCATCTTCCACTATTACTGAAGTATTTGCTTGCATAACTATACTTGGATAAGTAGTATTTGTATTTATATTTACTTTAGATCCGTCTTCTGCATGAATTCCGTTCCCACTACCAGCAATATAAATTCCATATTGGTTTCCTGTTTTACTACCATTTACAGTTAATGATGAATTTTTACCTGCTTTTACAAGACCTTGCAAGTATACGCCGTAGGCTCCACCTTCACCTGTAGCACCATTAGAAGTCAATGTTACATCTGCGTTCTCTTCTAATGTCATCGCACCACTGTTTTGCAAGTAGAACACGCCAGCATTCGTTGTCGTACCATTATAGTAACTATTTTCACGAAATACCATATCGGTTGCTTCTATATTTGTTTGGTTCGTTTGTGCATTATATACGACATCGTCAAATGGGGAAACATAACTATTTTTCGAATGGTTTTCAACTTGACCTGCGAAGTCAATAGTCCAATAATAAGAAGCTGTTAACTGTGCCCCGATATAAGTTACACTATCATACACCATCGCACCATATGCGCCTTGATTTGTTGCCGAACTTGCTGTTTTTATCGGACCATAGAAGTTACGCCCATACATTGTTAAGTGATTAATTTCCCACTCAACCACTTGATCTCGTGCAAGCGGATTATTATTGTAATAACTATAGTTTTTAAAATCGACAATATGACCATTCCCATTAATTGTGATTTCTCGCATTGGCACAAGCACATTGTGTTCTGCTGCAGCTGAAGCCAAAGTTGGGTTATAGAAATCTGCTTGGATATTAATGATATTGATTGTTTTATCTCTCATTGCTTTATCAAAATCTGCCCAATTATCTACATCTACTTCATTAGTAGCTTCTGGGTTTGCTACCGACTGAACTGCTGGAGATGGTGCATTTGGTACACCTTCTACCGTAGTCATACCATTTCCATTAGTTTTGGTTCCTTTTTTCGTTTTTGAGGGCTCTTCATTTTTCGGTGTTGAAGTTTCTTCCGTCGCTTTTGTGTCTCTATTGCTCGGTGTAGCTGTTGGAGAATCCGTTGTTTCCTCTTCCTCTTTTATTGTCGCTTTTTCATCTGGCGTATCTGATTTAGTTTCTGCTTTAGTTGAATCTTTAGATACTGTTTCTTGCTCTACAACATTTACTTTATAATCATTTGATGTAAGAGAATCTTTCCCATCATCTAAAGTAGCTGTTAAAATGGCTGTTTTACTTTCCATTTTTTCTATATCAACAGTTAATTTAAATTGTTGTTTTTCCTCTTCCATTTCAATCGCTAATTTATTTTTTTCTTTATCAAAATCAATATTTTCCTCATTACCTTCATAACTAAATCCTTTAGGTAATGACATTTCAACTTGTTTGTTTTTTAATTTACTTTGTTTTTCAAGTTCTAGTGAGATTTCTTTTGTATCTTTATCAATCTCAACCTGCCCTGAACCATCCATTTCTAATGTCAAATATTCTATCGTGCTATCTTCCATTGTTGCTGCTGTTTCTGGTACTTCAGTTGTATTTGCTTTTGCGCTCGCTTTTGTATTAGCTAAAAATGGCGCCCCTGAGCTTACAACTAATGACATACTCAATATTATCATTACTAATTTCCTCATCATTCTGCATTCCTTTCTAAAGTATACACACAGTTCATTTTTGATTTTAGATTATTATATTTTTGTAAAACATTAGTTTCTTCACCAGCGCGTCACGTATTATATAGGCTTGCCCCTCTACTAATGTACAACAATCATAGCTATCTATATTTAACATAGTATCAGCATTTTGTGATTTAAAGATTTCATGAAGGTTTGACCAGTAGGGAAATATTGATAATAAAGGCTTTTCCTTGTTTTTTTATATGCATTTTAAGAATTTAATTAACC
>JAGHSJ010000275.1 GCA_018065935.1 Candidatus Kurthia equi | reverse complement strand
AAAAAATAAAGAGACTATACTAGTTGCGGGTAATTATGAACGCATTAATTCCTCCAAACTGAAAAAGAAAGCATATGATGACTTAGCAAGTCATGAAGATAGCAAACAAACAAATTACAGTCATAATTTATCGAGGTATAAGAAAAATCCAAAAATTAATGACTTGCGTGAAAAAAAGTATAAAGAAAATTTATCTAAGATGGAGCAAGGTCCTGTTATTACCTCGGGAAATAAAGGTAGTGATGAATCAATTAATTATGAAGCATGGAAACAATATTTTGAACGCTTTAAGAGTACTAACAACATTGATGTTGAAATAGCTTCAGAAATTCTAGAGGCCTTTAAGGAAGTTGATTCAAAACGCAATGAGAGTAATCGAAAATATTTACAAGAATATTATGAGAATGGGAAGCTAGGAAAATTTGGGTTACCACAGGCAAAATGGAGACATGGTACATATGGGATCAGCTCAAAAGAGCCAGATTTTTTTAGTAAGATAAAAGATTAGACTGCTATCTAATATTGAAAATAATTTGAGTCTGATGAATTGATAAAATTTATTGATTTGGTGAACTGGTGAACTAATGAAGGAGAAACTACTGTCCAAGTAGAATAAGAATCAGTGTTCAATACTACGTACCACTAGGTGTCCATTCAGATAAGAATATGCAGCAAGGTAGAGCGCTCACAGAAGACTGATAAATATGAGTTCTACGCTACTGTAGATATCGATTCAGAGGATATCCAGAACAAACTGGCAGAATGGCAGCATTACTATAACTGGATGAGACCACATTCAGGTTTGAAAGGTAAAACACCGATGGAAAGGTACTTTGAATTATGTGAAGAAACTCCTTTCTCAGATGAAGTCCAGAAGCAATACAACCCCTCAAATGAACGGATTCAACATGCCAGTTACAAGATAGATTTAGAGATCGCTAAATTGAAACGATCTCTATGAATCACACAATTTAGGGCATTTCTTGAGAGGGGAGCTCATTCATACTATTAAGCCTTTGAAAAACAATTTCAGAAAAAGGTAACCAATAATTCCAGGATTTATAATCTTTAATATATTTGCCACGCCCCTCGTGTTTCCAAGTTCTAAGCATTTCGATAATTTCAGGGTTATAAATACTATTTACTGAAATCATTCCGCTAGCAAACTTTCGGACATTGATGTGCATACCTTTAATTTTGAATTTGTAGTCTTGCCATTTTGGAGTCGATTGTAAATTTTCTACATTTGTCTGAGCTGTCTCTGTAACTTCTTTTGAAATGGTCGTTTGTTTTTCCTCAATATGTTCTAGTAGCGGGACAGGATAGATCCATTTTCTATTTTCTAAATTTTCAAGTATTTGTTTTTTAGCCTCTATACTTGGAATGGAAATATCACTTTTAAGAAGTGATGAAAGGTCGATTTCAATGCATTTCGATTTAAATACCTCGATGCGTTTTAGTTTTTCAGCATCAATAAAATGAGTAACAGCTATTTCAATTAAGATAGGTTCTTCATCAAAATATCCAACCAAATCTGGACGTATTAATCCCAGAGAAAACTCGGGTAATACTTTTTCAAATGTCCACCATGCTGCCTCATTGTCAGAATTAGGCAAAGTTGGAAGCATGAGCCCCCTAGATTCAAGAATGACCTCTTTAGCATATTTATGCAGTACAGACTCAGGATTAATGGTACAACTGGCTTTATTACTTGCATGAGCAAAATGATGTTCTTTGATCTCACCTTTACGAGCGATAACGGCTTCACCACATTCAAAGCAAGTACATTGGCAAGCAAGCCCGCGCTCAGCATGTTCAATATTGACCAATTTTTTATTTTCGTCTAATGCGATACACATAGTCATGATTAAAATCCTTTAAGAAGTTGATTTACTCATTTAATATGCATGTGATTGATGAGGTATAACACCGGGTAAAGGGGGGTATACTAGGTTTGTTGGGGGTTTAAGTGATTGATAATAAAATTAAAGTTTTTGAAGTGCTTTTAGATATTTTTAGCAAAGAGATGTATGAAAACAAAGCTTATGAATGTTTGAAAACTATTCTTAGGGGAACGGTCGAAGCCTTAAATAAGAATAATAGTGAAATAATTGCTTATTCACGTTCACAATTAAAAATGGCAGTAGATGGAAAACCTGCCGCAGAAAGAATGGATACCAAAGATCTTGGAAAATGGATTAATGATAAGAAGTTAAACGAATACCTTGAACGTGTGATCCATCAACATAGAAAAAAATTTGAAAAGCTCGGTTATATTCCGATTATAAAAACAAATGACACAAATGGTGGTAAAGGTAATGAGCGCCGTTATTGGTTAGATATTACAGAATTGACTTGTGTTGAAAATGAAGATGATTTAAACCAAAAACTGGATGAAGACATCATTTTTTATGAACGTGTCGATTCTTCAGAAATTAAATTATCTTGGTTTTACCGATTAATTTTTAAAAATGGGGAGATCCAAAATAAAAGTATAAGAGGGTTAATTCTCCTTCTTATCGTATTTGGAAGTCTACTTTTTTGGGCTTTATATGTCTGTGTATTTGCGTTTGTTTTAGTTCGCGAGGGACAAAGTTTTACTTCTTTAGATTTACTATTCATTATTTGTTTGTTCGCATTTTCTTATCTGAGTTATAAATATTGGGCAAAGCCAATTTGGAACTTACCAGAGCATCGCGTAATTAAGGCTCCCATGACATTTATTTCGTTACAAGAAGATCATGCTGATATTGAGATGTATCGTGATAGAGAGCGTAATCAATTAACACGTGTAACGCGGTTTAAAGGGGTATGCTCAATTTGTTCCTCTGATGTTGTTTTGAGAGATGGGAAGCCAGATCAAAGCATCCCCTTAGTTGGTCGATGTGTAGAAAGTCCTTTTGCCCATGTTTATAGTTTTGATCGTGTAAATATGAGTGGTAATAGGTTAAAATAGGCAAAAGCTTACGGATATCATTTTTTAGATCATTTTGAAATAGCTTGTTGCAATTTTAAGATCAAATATATCCTGAGTTCAATTCCTATTTACACGGGAATCATCTTGTACATCAGATGTACAATTTAGATTTCTATTA
>JAGHSJ010000375.1 GCA_018065935.1 Candidatus Kurthia equi | reverse complement strand
CTAAACTTGTTGAGAAATATTCAAAACAAGAAGGTACATATACCGTTTATGCCTTCCGTCGTGATGAGTTTATGCAATTTGAAGTTCAAGCCAATGGTGTTGTATTGCCTGAAGTTGAATTGAAAGTTGAAGATCAAGCGAAAGCAGAGAAGTGGTTTAAGGCTTAATTTGCATACAAGATAAAAACCATGTAAAACCCATACTCAGGTATGGGTTTTTTATTATTCAATGGATATGTATTTTTTAAATAAATCAATTACAGCTGAATTTATATATCTAAAATCTTTTGAAAACAATTGAGTGTCATCTCGAAAATCTAAGAAATCTGGAGCTGACCAAGGATAGAAGTAGTCTATAAAATTAATATATTCTTCCAAAGTTTCACAATCATTCCATTCTAAATTTTTTTCTAAGAGTATTTGAAGCTGTTGAGATTTTGTTCTTAATGGTGATGAGATTCTAATAAGTGTAAAAATAATTTTTTTAAATTCAGATTCACTCGTTTCTACTGTGAAATTGTAAGTTAAATTCGAAATTTCTGCTGATAATTGGCTATGTAAGTCCCAAATTTCTTTAGTAAGCTGTGATATTAATGATAGGTTATGTTGGTTTTTCCAATTGAATACTAAAGTGGAAGCTGTTACAGCAGTAAATGTTGTAGCAGCAGCACCTAATAAACTTGCAATAGCCGAAATTTGGCTATAGTCATTAGATTTGTTGAATATGAATCCACCTATATAAATATAAAGCCAATTGATGAATATAAACGCTATTAATAAGAATATGACAACATATGTATTTAGGAATAACCTGAGAAAGGGAAGTGTTATTTTTGTGAGCATTTTGATCTAAGGTTGATTATATTGATCACTAAAATGCAATAAAATTAATAATTTATCAATACTTTAATTCCCCCTATAGGTTGAATAACCATAAGCACTCAACAACAACGGAATATGATAATGTTCCAAGCGACCATCTACGACAAAAATAACTGGCACTTCTGGGAAGAAGGTCTTTTTATTATTTTTCTTAAACCAATCTGCTGTTTTAAAAGTGACTTTATACACGCCTTTTTGTAGCTTGGTGTCTTTCGGGTAAAACTCAGGAATACGACCCTCTTTATTGGTCTTAGCTTCATTTAACTTCACCCAAGTATCGCCATTTTGAGCTTCTAAAATCACAGACATATTGGTCGCAGGCACACCTTTATCTTGATTTAAAACGTGCACACTTAAAGGATTATTGGCAAAGCAAATAGTGGAAACAAGAGAGAGACCCAAAACAAGGCTAAATTGACGCATAACAAATCGACCTAATAGTGTCATTAGAATGGATGCATTTGATTTTAATGATCAATAAAGCGTGATTCTATTTGTCTTATGTGAAAAAAAGGGCGCATATGCACCCTTATTGTAACGCGAGCAATTAACCTCGACCACGTCCGCGACCGCGAGGCGCTTTGGTGTTCGGACGCGTTGTACCATTGGTACGGCGTTTCGGTTTTTCGCTTTCATCCATTTGCCAAATACGTTTGGTGCCTGAAGTTTTCTTTACAGAGCCATCTTTGTTCTTACGAACCATTGGCTTACCGCCTGTACCACCTGGTTTTTTCACATATGAACGTGAACGATATGGTTCTTCGGCAGGTACATTTTGGAAGTCTGGATAAAGTAGCGGTTCGATTTCTTTGGTTTCACCCGGTTTTAATTCCATACGAACAAGGTCGATATCACCAATTTTAGTACGAATTAAACGTAGTGTTGGGAAGCCTAGAGCAGAAGTCATACGACGTACTTGACGGTTACGACCTTCACAGATTGAAATCTCAATCCAAGATGTTGGTACAGATGCACGGAAGCGAACTGGTGGATTACGTTCCCATAACCAGTCAGGCTCAGACACTTTTTCAGCACGAGCAGGCAGGGTTAAGCCATCTTTTAGCTCAATGCCTTTACGCAGTTGCTCAAGTGCTTCTTCAGTCACATCACCTTCAACTTGCACCATATAAGTTTTAAACTTTTTGTTGGCAGGGTTGGTGATATATTGGTTCAGACCACCGTGATCGGTGAGGAACACAAGACCTTCTGAGTCCATGTCCAAACGACCGGCAAGACGCATCGTTTTATCATCGATGAAATCAGCCATCGTTTGATGCTTTTCGTCAGCACGGAATTGGGAGAGGACGTCATAGGGTTTGTTTAGAATGACGATTTTCATAGGAAAAGACTTCTATAATTACAAAAATTTGGAAACAGTAAAGATTTGTTCAATAGGGAAATGTCATGATTTCCCATCAAAATCTAAAAAAGAGCGAATTTATATAAGGGTATTATGCGTGAAGACAAGTTGAAAGTGTTACTTATCGGGAAATTTTTTTATTG
>JAGHSJ010000400.1 GCA_018065935.1 Candidatus Kurthia equi | reverse complement strand
TTCTGAATTTGATGCTTTCATTTTTATCTAAGCCACAACCTAGCACTGTGGTAAGTGGATGTGACAAGATTTAAGTAGTTAGCTCATTATTTATATGTCATCACTCAACATTGTCTAATTCAAATTGATCGAGCAATGCACGCACTTCATCCGTTGACTTTGTATTCATCAATTGATTTCTTAATTCGCCTGCACCACGGAATCCTTTAACATAAATTTTGAAAAAGCGATGAAGTCCAGACATTGCGCGTGGCAATATTTCTGCGTACTTGTCTTGTAGGTCCAATTGTAATTTTAAAAGATCAAGATATTCTTTTGGACTATGCTCTTTTGGCTCTTTTTCAAAAGCAAACGGATTTTTAAAAATACCGCGCCCAATCATAACCCCGTCAATACCATATTTTTCGGCAAGTTCTAAGCCCTTTGCACGGTCAGGAATGTCTCCGTTAATTGTTAATAGCGTATTTGGTGCAACTTCATCTCGTAATTTTTTTATCTCCGGAATCAAATCCCAATGCGCATCAACCGCACTCATTTCTTTTCTTGTACGTAAATGAATCGAAAGGTTGGCGATATCTTGTTTTAAAATATGTGTCAGCCACTCTTTCCACTCATCGATTTCTTTATAACCTAGTCGCGTTTTTACACTGACAGGTAATCCGCCCGCTTTGGCTGCTTCAATTAGTTCTGCTGCCACTTCTGGTCGTAAAATTAAGCCACTACCTTTCCCTCTTTGTGCTACATTCGGTACAGGACAGCCCATATTAAGATCAATGCCTTTAAATCCTAGTTCCGCCATTCCAATACTCATTTTACGGAAATACTCAGGGTTATCTCCCCAAATATGTGCAACAAGCGGCTGCTCATCTTCTGTAAAAGATAAACGCCCACGCACACTTTTAATACCTTCTGGGTGACAATAGCTATCTGAGTTTGTAAACTCCGTAAAAAATACATCTGGTCTTCCTGCTTCTGCGACGACATGACGAAATACAAGATCCGTCACATCTTCCATTGGTGCTAGTACAAAAAATGGCTTTGGTAAGTCCTGCCAAAAATTATTTGCCATAGTAATATTCAAATCCTTTCATTAATGGGTAAGACAACTACTTATCCCAAAATGCAAAAGTAACATGCTCTTACTTTTAATCATTATTATAGTATAACCTAGCTCTTTTAATTTTTCTTCACACAACTTCGGATTCCACTAAATTTTCATCTAACCATTGAAAATAAGAGCAAATGGTTCAAAAAAAAAAAAACGAATTCCACCATCGGAAATTCGTTTTTTTATCATTCTTAATAGCTTTAGGCTAACGTCTAATTACGCATTAATGCGCCATTAGGCTTTGTTAACTCTTGGGCTGTAATTTGATTCATTTTGCAAAAATGTTTGAAAAATTGTTGTGCCAGCTCTCGTTCCTCTGGGTCAGTCTTTAATGAAACGATATCTAACAAAATTTGAGCCATCCAAGAATTATCGAAATAACGGTGTTTACCTGTATTCCATGTCATTTTATGGGTGAATTTTTCATTTACGTAATATTCCCAGAAAAGAATCTTATTCGATTCTTCTTCTGTAAGTTGGATTCTGTATTTTGAATGAGCAGGAATATATCCGTCTTCACAAAGCTTACCGATAAATCCTTCCTCCACCATATAGACACCTAAGATGCGTCTTTCTTTTTCAGGCATGTCAGGATCTACTGATGTTAACAACACAGCACTATTTTGATGCAAGCGTACGGGTTTGCTTGGCTTTCCTTTATTATTACCGCTTTTCGAAACGCCAGCAAAAACCTTCCACTCTGAAAAGGCACTACTTTGTTCTTCTTTATCACACCAAAAAACCATTTGTGATTCGGGATGAAGTTTATGGTTTTTCATAAGTTTTTCATGTTGCAAGTGAAGTTCTTCATTAATTCGTTGGAGTTTTTTCTCCTCTTCCTTCTTAACTTCTTCTTCCTTACGCTCTATTTCATTTTTTTGTATCATTTTTTCAAGTGAATTGGCATCGCTTTTATCATGTAGTTTAAGATGCGTTCCAAATACATCAGGGAAAACAAACTTTTTACTTTCTGTTGCGAAATGTATTTCAATACTAGAATCATTATGTTTAACTATACTACCTGTACCAAAAAGCTTGTGTGTAACTTTCTTATTGATTAGATTCATTCTTCTAATCCTCCTCATGGAATAAAAACTCCGTTACTTTTGGATAGCAAATTGATAAATCATTCAACTAACTTCCTTTAAGGCTTACACAACTGTTTAATTTTTTTCTGTCCTTTTAAATAAGGATATTAAAAAAACGTATCCTTAATTCTATCTGCAAAAGATACAGTGGAATTCGAAAATACGATTCAAAAAAACAATTATAAGCTTATCATAACATTTTTTTTGAACAAACACAACTTTATTGTTGACAATATATTTTGCGGTGATGTAAAATGAAAGTTTTATTATTCGCGATACGTTATAATCACTATAAAATAAAGGTTTTCGGCAATTGGTTGCGTCTAACTTTAATGTGTGCAAAATCGGGAAAAATCAACACATGAAGAACGTTCTTAAGGATAAATTTTTTTTTGGTAACAGAAATAAAATTTAATGTATAAAAAATAAAAAACGACCCATACTATTATTGATTTCACTTCCAATCCAAATGACTAGGAGGGTTAACCCGATGAGTGCGAATCATCAATCTCAAAAGGACCATCAAAACTGAATGAAGCTAAAGCAGAGTTTTCTTAGGGAAATCTTAAGATTCAATGTGAAAGCGAGGCAGTGTGTCATGGAGGAATTTAAGTAAGTGATAATCAAGCCCGGAATTTGAACTATAAAATTCCGGGCATTTTTTTGCAACATGGACCCTTTAATGATTTTTATATCGAAGTTTTATTTGCAAAGAACAACTACACAATTTTCCACATCATAAATTTCCCTTCATTAGACAAGCTAATATTAAATACGAAAAGAAGGTGATGACATGTTAGCGATATTAGGAAATATTACTTTTATTTTTATTCAAAATCTTCATATCATCAATCCTGGAGAAACTCATGAATAAACCCTTTATACCCCAGCTTGTTTATTTTGAGCCAAAAGCCTTGGAGTATCCGTTAGGTAAAGAACTGAAGGAAAAGTTTGAAGGGTTAGGTATCGAGATTCGTTATACAACCTCACATAATCAGATACGGAATTTACCTGGAGACAATGATTTGCAAAAGTATCGTATCGCAAAATCTACGCTCGTCGTGGGCATTCGCAAGACATTAAAGTTTGACACGTCCAAACCATCCGCAGAATATGCCATTCCTCTTGCGACAGGATGTATGGGACATTGTCATTATTGTTATTTACAAACAACGATGGGGAGTAAACCGTATCTTCGTACATATGTGAATGTCGATGAAATTTTAGAAGTGGCAGATCATTATATAGAAGAACGTGCTCCTGAGATTACGCGATTTGAAGCAGCTTGTACATCTGATATTGTTGGGATAGACCATTTAACGCATTCATTGAAAAGGGCAATTGAACATTTTGGCCAAACGGAATTAGGAAGATTAAGGTTTGTAACAAAATTTCATCATGTCGATCATTTGCTCGATGCTAATCATAACGGCCACACAAGATTTCGATTTAGTATTAATGCAGATTACGTCATTAAAAATTTTGAGCCAGGTACTTCACCTTTAGCAAAGCGTATTGAAGCAGCTGGGAAAGTAGCAAGAGCTGGTTATCCACTTGGTTTTATCGTAGCACCAATTTATCTTCATGAAGGTTGGCAGGATGGGTACTATCATATGTTTGAGCGTCTTGATGCGGAGTTACCGAGGGATGCACGAGAAGATATCACATTTGAATTCATTCAGCACCGATTTACAAAGGCTGCAAAAAACGTTATTGAGAAAAACTATCCGAAGACTAAATTAGAGTTAGATGAATCTTCAAGGCGTATTAAATGGGGAAAGTATGGAATCGGAAAATACATTTATCAAAAAGAAGAAGAGGATGAAATGAAAGTACAGTTATACAGCTATATGGAAAAATTCTTTCCAAATGCGAAACTCGAGTATTTTACGTGAGCACATAAGATATTATTGACTTTCCATTTATGTGGTTATTGAAGAATTTTAAAATAAAAAATAGACGGGCGATCTCACTGCCCGTCTGCTTTGGAGGAGAATTTTATTTTTGCACTAGACAAATGTTATTTTCTGTTATATACTATATTCAATAAGACATTTACAAGACAATAACAACAACAATAAATTCACCTATTACAAAGAGTATATGTGTTTTAGTTGGTACTTTTTGTAATATGTGAATCTTTTCTTTATAGGAAATGTGATCTTATTAAATACGAATAACGGAGGTCATTTAAATGACACAAGGTACAGTAAAATGGTTTAACGCAGAAAAAGGTTTTGGTTTTATCGAAGTTGAAGGCGGAAACGACGTATTCGCTCACTTCTCAGCAATCCAAGGCGACGGTTTC
>JAGHSJ010000307.1 GCA_018065935.1 Candidatus Kurthia equi | reverse complement strand
GAATATATATGCTATTCATGTTATAAAATTTTTCAATCTTTTATAAATATTTGTTCTCTACGGTAATTACGGAGGGGATGGAAGGAATTTTATGCTGTAGGAGATTCAAAGCAGCATGATGAAATTTGATTTATAAAAAAGAAAAGTTACCCAATCAAAAGTGAATTTTTTATGACGAATAATTATAGTGAATTTTGTAAATAATACGTTTAATAGAGATTTTTACATTAAAAAAAGGCAAAGATTTCTAATGATAAGACGTATGACCACTCTTTGTCAAGCGGTATCCCCTTGAAAAGTGAGTAAATTTGCTATATAGTCATAAGAGAAAATCAGCTAAATGGAGGACTTGCGAAATGACGAATATTTATGCGGTAGTATTGGCTGCTGGTCAAGGAACGCGTATGAAGTCCAAATTATATAAAGTTCTTCATCCGGTATGTGGAAAACCAATGGTCGAGCATGTTGTTGATCATGTTCAATCATTAAATATTTCACGTACAGTTTCAATTGTGGGGCACGGTGCTGAAAAAGTAAAAGATCAGTTAGGTGAAAAGAGTGAGTATGTATTACAAGCTGAACAGCTTGGTACTGCACACGCAGTTCAACAAGCCGAAACCTTACTTGGTGACTTGGATGGTATCACAATGGTTATTTGTGGAGACACACCTTTAATCCGTCCAGAAACGATGAAAGCATTATTAGATCACCACCAACAGCAAAATGCAAAAGCAACTATTTTAACAGCAATTGCTGATAACCCAACAGGTTATGGTCGAATCATTCGTGATTCTGAAGGTCATGTTGCACAAATTGTAGAGCAAAAAGATTCTACACCTGAGCAACAGCTAGTAACAGAAATTAACACAGGTACGTATTGCTTTGACAATAAAGCACTTTTCACAACATTGAAACTTGTGAATAACGATAATGCACAAGGTGAATTTTATTTACCAGACGTTATCGAGATTCTGAAGGAACAAGGTGAAATCGTATCGGCTTATGTAACAGAAAACTTTTCTGAAACATTAGGCGTTAATGATCGTGTCGCTTTGGCACAAGCAGAAGCTATTATGCGTGATCGTATTAATGAGAAGCATATGAGAAATGGTGTTTCATTTATTAATCCAAGCAACACATATATCGGTGTCGATGTAAAAATTGGCAGTGATACAGTACTTCAATCAGGTGTTATACTTGAAGGAAATACAGTGATTGGTGAAGATTGCTTTATTGGTGCAAATAGCCATATTATCGATAGTGAAATTGGCGACCGTACAAAAGTTGACGCATCTGTAGTAGAAGAAAGTGTTATAGGTGAAGACGTAACCGTCGGACCGTATGCGCATGTTCGCCCTGCTTCAAATGTAGGAAACCGTGCGAAAGTCGGAAATTTTGTTGAGTTGAAAAAAACAACTTTAGGTGAAGGTTCAAAAGCTTCACATCTAACATATCTTGGTGACGCTGAAGTTGGCACTGATGTAAACATCGGTTGCGGAACAATTACAGTAAACTATGACGGTGTAAATAAATTTAAAACAATCATTGGTGATCGTTCATTCATTGGTTGTAATGCAAATTTAGTAGCTCCAGTAACGATTGGTGCAGATACGTATGTAGCTGCAGGCACTACAATTACTAAAGAAGTACCACAACACGCACTTGCCATTGGACGTTCTCGTCAAGAGAACAAAGAAAACTACGTTAACAAATTAAATTCTAATAAATAATTAATATTTAACAGGAGGCCATCATGCCGTATCAATATGCTAACTCAAAATTAAAAGTCTTTTCTCTAAATTCTAACGAACCACTTGCCGCTTCGATTGCAAAAGAAATGGGAGTTGAATTAGGTAAGAGCTCTGTAAAACACTTCAGCGATGGAGAAATTCAAATCAGTATTGAGGAAAGTATTCGTGGTTGTGACGTATTCATCGTGCAGTCAACTTCAGCTCCAGTAAACGAAAACCTTATGGAGTTATTAATTATGATCGATGCTGTTAAACGTGCTTCAGCACGCACAGTAAATGTAGTAATGCCTTATTACGGCTATGCTCGTCAAGATCGTAAAGCACGCTCACGTGAACCAATTACGGCTAAATTAGTGGCAAACCTACTAGAAACTGCTGGTGCAACTCGCGTTGTACTATTAGATTTACATGCTCCACAAATTCAAGGTTTCTTCGATATCTTAATCGACCACCTTGTAGCTGTTCCTTTAATCTCTGATTATTTCAGTGAAAAAGGACTTAATCCAGAAGACATCGTTGTTGTATCACCTGACCACGGTGGTGTAACTCGTGCTCGTAAAATGGCTGAACGTCTGAAAGCGCCAATCGCGATCATCGATAAACGTCGTCCAAAACCAAATGTTGCTGAAGTTATGAATATCGTTGGTAATGTTGAAGGTAAAGTTTGTATCTTAATCGATGATATTATCGATACTGCTGGTACAATTACAATCGGTGCTGAAGCACTTGTTAAAGCTGGAGCTAAAGAAGTATACGCTTCTTGTACACACCCAGTTCTTTCAGGCCCAGCTATTGAACGTATTGATAACTCTGTAATTAAAGAATTGGTAATTACAGATTCTATCCAACTTCCTGAAGAGAAAAAAATCGCGAAAATTCACCAACTTTCAGTTTCTAAACTTTTAGCTGATGCAATTGTACGTATTTACGAAAACAAATCAGTATCTAAATTATTCGATTAATTCGTAGTTTAAAGCCGTCCTCAATATGGGGGCGGTTTTTTTGTTTTTATTCTAGTTAGAATTTTTTTTGAATGTGATTATTTCCTATTCTGAAATTTGTTTCATGTGAAACTTTATCAACTAAAATAGCATGTATCGGCTAATTTGAGCGTCATCAATCAATAAATTATTCCTCGGATTTGCTGAATTAATAAAAAAACTTCATTTATTGATGTTTAAGTACATATCAAAAAGGGTATTAGTAGTATGTGAAACTATGAGACGGAAGGGGAAAATAATAAATGAGTGTAATTGTACATGCAAAAACACGCAAAGCACATAAACGCGCGGTATTATCAGAATTAAGAGAAGGTGGTTTTGTACCAGCAGTTGTATATGGCTATAAAATTGAAACCACTCCAATCGCAGTAGACGAAAGAGATTTTGAAAAAACATTACGTGAGGATGGTCGTAATGCTGTTATGTCACTAGAAGTAGATGGCAAACCAGTAAATGCCGTGCTTGCAGAGGTTCAAAAAGACCCTGTAAAAGGAAATTTAATTCACTTAGATTTTCTAGCAGTTAATATGAATAAGAAGATTGAATTAGATGTACCTATTCTTATTGTCGGAGATTCAGTAGGCGTAAGAGAAGGTGGCTCACTTCAAATGCCTAACCGCGAAGTGAAATTAAATGTTGAACCATCTAAAATACCAGAATTAATTGAAGTGGATATTACGACTTTAGGTATTGGTGATTCCATCTCTGTAGCGGATATTCGCGAACAAGTGGAATTTGAAATTATCCAAGAAGATGATTTTGTAATAGCTTCAGTTTTACCACCAGTATCAGAAGCAGATTTAGAGCCATCTCTTGAAGAGGGCGAAGTTGTTGCTGAAACAGGTGCGGATGAAGAAGAACCAACACCAATTAAAGAAGATTAAAATAAGTTTTACCACATGTAGTATATAAATTTAAAGGTCTGAAAATCGAAATGATTTTCAGACCTTTTTCTTTTCACAAGGAATTTTTCCTAATGTCACTTTTTAGTCTAATTGTTTTAGCCTTTGGATATATTTCGCAATATGATAAAATAACAAGGATTAGTGAAAGAAAAGGGTGTAGTGTAAATGAAATTGATTATTGGACTTGGTAATCCAGGAAAACAGTATGCTCATACGCATCATAACGTAGGTTTTGATACGATTGATGTATTAGCAGAACGTTGGGGCGTAGAATTAAATCAAACAAAATTTAATGGGATTTATGGTACAATTCATCGTCCAGAGGGTAAAGTAGTTTTATTAAAACCTCTAACTTATATGAATTTGTCTGGGGAATCTGCACGACCTCTAATGGATTATTTTGATATAGACTTAGAAGACATCATCGTTATTTATGACGATTTAGATTTAGAAAAAGGAAAATTACGACTTCGACAAAAAGGAAGTGCTGGTGGACATAACGGTATTAAATCGTTAATTCAACATTTCGGTACACAGGAATTTAATCGTATCCGTGTAGGAATTGATCGTCCACCAGTAGGTATGAAAGTTCCAGATTACGTTTTATCTCGTTTTTCTAAAGAGGATCAACCTGTTATGCAGGAAGCTTTTGTTAAAGCAGCAGATGCTTGTGAATATTGGTTGAATAAACCTTTTGTAGAGGTAATGAATAAATTTAATCAAAAATAATTGAAGTCGTATGAAGAGGAAAGCTTTGGCGGTATCGTTGCCAAAGCCTTTTTCTGTATATTTTTAAGAAGGAGGCTGTCATGGAAACATTGCGTCAATTGTTTATGAATGAAGAGGAAATTATTTCATTTGTAGATGATATAAAAAATGGTCAACAGTCACAATTGATTACGGGACTATCAGGAAGTGCGCGCCCAGCATTTGTTGGAACGATTTATGAAGAAACAAAACGCTCAATTTATTTGGTTACACCGAATATGCTTCAAGCGCAGAGCATGTATGAGGATTTATCAAAATTAGTAGGAGAGCAGTTGGTTCATTATTATCCTGCAGATGAATTTATTGCAGCAGATATGGCGATTGCAAGTCCAGAATTAAGGGCACAGCGTATTGAAACGCTAGATCATATGCTTCACGAAAATCAAGGGATTTATATTATTCCGGCAGCAGGTATGCGCAAAATGATGGCACCTAAAGAAGAATGGAAAAAAATGCGAATGGCCATTTCTTCAGGTGATGATATTGATATTATTCATCTACTAAATCAACTTGTGATGATGGGCTATACACGTAACGGTATGGTGACAACTCCAGGAGAATTTGCTTTACGTGGCGGAATTATTGATATTTACCCACCACATTTTGATAATCCAGTTCGTATTGAGTTATTTGATTCAGAGGTAGATTCGATTCGTACGTTCTCAGCAGATGATCAACGCTCGATTGAAAAACTAGAGAAATTAATGATTTTACCCGCAAGTGAATTGGTTCTTACGAAGGAAGCACGTCAAGCACTAGCAATCCGCTTAGAAGGTGGTTTAGCTGAAAGTTTGAAAAAGGTGAAAGTAGAAGAAGTGAAAACAGCTCTTTATGAAAATGTGCAAGCGGATATTGAGCTATTAAAATTAGGAGAGTTACCGGATTATACAAATCGCTATGGGTCATTACTTTATGAAAATCCAGCTTTTTTAGGAGATTATTTTAAAAAAGATGGCCTTGTTATTTTTGAAGAATTAAGTCGTATTCAAGAAACGATGGAAGCTTGGGATAAAGAAGAAAAAGAATGGTTGCTTGAATTAATTGAAGTTGGGAAGATGGTTCACCGTGTGAAGCCATCTTATAATTTCAAAGAAATTTTAGTGAATACGCAGCAACAAAAACTATTCTTTGCTTTATTTTCACGTAGTTTTCCAGGTATAAAATTCACAAGTACACGTAATTTTTCTTGTAAGCCTATGCAACATTTTCATGGGCAAATTGATTTATTAAAAAGTGAAATGGAACGTTGGCATGCTGGTAACTTCACTGTGCTATTTATGTCTGAAAATCAAGAGCGTATAGGCCTTATACAGACGATGTTGGAAGACTATGATGTAAAAGTGCAAATAGGCGAACCCAATGGTGTAGGTGTCTTTATTTTAGAGGGACATTTATCTACTGGTTTTGAGATGCCACTACAACATCTTGCTGTTGTAACGGAAGATGAGTTATTTAAACAACAGAAAAAACGTAAAACTAGACCTAAAACGATGACGAATGCAGAACGTATAAAGAGCTATACGGAAATAAAAGCTGGTGACTATGTTGTTCATATTCATCACGGAATCGGTAAATACTTAGGGATTGAAACACTTGAAATTAATGGGCATTTTAAAGACTATTTAAATATTCGCTATCGTGGAGACGACAAATTATTCGTGCCAGTGGATCAAATTGATTTGATTCAAAAATATGTGGGGTCGGAAGATAAAGAACCAAAGCTACATAAACTTGGTGGCGTTGAATGGAAACGAACGAAAACGAAGGTATCGAAAGCAGTTCAAGATATCGCAGATGATTTAATTAAATTATATGCTGAGCGTGAAGCAGCGAAGGGATTTGCTTTTAGTCCAGATACAGATGAAATGCATCAATTTGAGTTAACTTTCCCATATGATGAGACAGATGATCAACTTCGTACAATTCAAGAAGTGAAGATAGATATGGAAAAAGAACGTCCGATGGATCGACTAGTTTGTGGAGATGTTGGCTATGGTAAAACCGAGGTTGCGATTCGCGCTGCATATAAAGCCGTTTTAGACGGTAAACAGGTCGCTTTCCTAGTACCAACGACTATTTTGGCTCAACAGCACTTTGAAACGATGTTAGAGCGATTCCAAGACACAGCAGTTAATGTAGGTCTATTAAGTCGCTTCCGTACAAGGAAGCAGCAGAACGAGACGTTGAAGGCTTTACATGCTGGACAAGTAGATATCTTGGTCGGTACGCATCGTATTTTATCAAAAGATGTCATTTATCATGATTTAGGCTTATTAATAGTTGATGAAGAGCAACGTTTTGGTGTAACGCATAAAGAAAAAATAAAAACCTTAAAAACAAATGTCGATGTGCTAACATTAACGGCTACACCGATTCCACGTACATTGCATATGTCGATGGTGGGTGTGCGTGATTTGTCTGTTATTGAAACGCCACCAGCGAATCGTTTCCCTGTCCAAACCTATGTGATGGAACATAATGGAGCATTAGTACGCGAAGCAATTGAACGTGAAATGGCTCGAGGGGGACAAATTTTCTACTTACACAACCGTGTAGATGATATGGCGAAGCAAGTAGACTTGATTCAAACATTAGTACCTGAGGCACGTGTTAGTTATGCACATGGGAAGATGACTGAATCCGAATTAGAATCCGTTATACTCGGTTTTTTAGAAGGTGAGTTTGATGTACTTGTGACGACAACCATTATTGAAACAGGTATTGATATTCCGAATGTAAATACATTAATCGTGAATAATGCAGACCGCATGGGATTATCGCAACTGTATCAACTACGAGGCCGTGTAGGTCGCTCGAATCGTGTAGCATATGCCTACTTTATGTACCAACGAGACAAAGTATTAACGGAAGTAGCGGAGCAAAGATTACAGGCAGTAAAAGAATTTACAGAATTAGGTTCTGGATTTAAAATTGCGATGCGTGATTTAACGATTCGAGGAGCAGGTAATTTATTAGGCGCTCAGCAGCATGGCTTTATTGATTCAGTTGGTTTTGACTTATACTCTCAAATGCTTGAAGATGCTGTTGTTGAACGTCAAACAGGTGAGAAGAAAGTGGAAGAAGCCGGTATCGAAATCAATTTACCGTATGATGCGTATTTACCAGACGGTTATATCCCAGACGGTTATCAAAAAATTCAAATGTATAAACGCATTAAAACGATTGAAAATGAAGAAGATTATGAGCGTATTGTTGATGAATTAGTGGACCGATTTGGAGACACGCCACCTGAAGTGGAGCGTTTATTACGTATTGCCCGTATGAAAGCATGGGGGCAAGAGGTCGGTGTTCAATCAATTAAAGTGAAAAATAAATTAGTTCGTGTCGATATTTCACCAGAAGGTACAATGCATTTAGACGGTGGGAAGATTGTTGCGGATTCCTTAGAACTTGGACGAGCAGTTGGGTTCTTAATGGAAGAAGGCAAATTAGTTTTAACAATCGATGAACGCAAGATGACTAAAACACAAAATATGTTTGATTTAATTGAAAGTGTCGTTAAAATTCTACCGACAGCTATTCGAGAAAATGTATAAAAAAGCGAAGTTGATGAATCGAAAGATTAGTCAACTTCGTTTTATTTTCTTTTCACATAATTTAACTGCTCAAGTAGACTGTTGGCATAGTCTTTTTTATTAGTTTGTTCTTTTTTCAATTCATAAAGTAATTCCAACTGACCATCCTTTTTCTTTTTATAACGTCTTACATAGTATTCATCCTCTTTAGTTACTAAATCCTGTGATGAATCTTTTTTTAACAAGTCTACAAAATCATACACACGATGAATATCACGTGGTTTTTTAAAATGAGGAGAACTAGAAGGTGAAGCAGTACGAGAAATTTTCATGATATGGCCTCCTTTATTAACTGTTTTATCGGCAAAAACAACTGATTTTACAAGAAAACGGTTTAAAAGGGGAGAAATGAACGTATTTAAAAGAGTATGTATAATCATTTGTGCTTAGCAAAAAGGAAAAAAAGATATGATATACTAGCAAATAAGAATTTTATATAGGAATGAGGATGTACAATGTCGGAAATAAAAGGATATGCGAAGGGAGTAGCCTTACTAACAATTGCTGCACTTTTTGTCAAAGTACTAAGCATGGTTTATCGAATTCCATTCCAAAATCTTGTCGGAGATCAGGGCTTTTTCATCTACCAACAAGTGTATCCCTTTGTCGCAATTTTTATGACATGGACATCAAGTGGGTTAGCTATAGCTGTATCCAAAATGTTAGTGGACGAGAGCAATCAAAATTTTGGTAGGCAAGGTGCCGTAGCGCAACTATTATACCGTTCTTTGGTCGTGGGCGCTTTTGTATTATTTATACTGATGTATGGTTTTTCAGATGTTTTTGCACAGGCTATGGGCGATCCACAGCTAGCAAGCCTCTTAAAAATAGGGTCCTTCGTAATTTTTACAACTCCTGTTTTAGCAATGTATAAAGGGAGTTTGCAAGCAAAAGGAAATCTAAAAGTTGTTGCAACCATTCAAGTGATGGAGCAACTCGCACGTGTCGCAATTATTTTAGGTGGTACGGCCTATGTGATGGCAACTTCAAAATCTCTGTATTTAGCAGGAGAAATTGCTGTTTTAGGAACAGTTGCAGGAGAAGTAATTGGTGCAATTGCGCTTGTACTTTATATGAGAAAATCTAAACAATATACGCCTTTATTACATTCGCAACAAGCATTAACAGCGAAACGAGACCTTATAAAAAAAATGATAGTTGTGAGTTTAAGTGCAAGTATGAGTAGTTTATTATTGATTTTATTTCAATTGGTGGATTCATTCACCGTTTTCGATACATTAATGAAACATGCAATGACTAAAATAGAAGCCATGGAAGAAAAGGGAATCTACGATAGGGGCCAGCCTTTAGTTCAAGTGGGGCTAGTCATAGCTACTTCGCTATCCTTAGCAGTTGTGCCAATGATTGCTCATGCAATGAAATCGCAAAGAACGAATAAAATTAATTTTTTTATTCGTGTCACATATCAAGCAACTTTATTATTTGCAGTTGCAGCGGCCGTCGGATTAATTTTAGTTATGCCCTATTTAAATAAAACGCTTTTTGAAACGGCTGATTTATCAAAAGTTTTGCAGGTTTATGTACTACAAATCATTATGCTTTCGATTGTTATGGCGATGACAGCTGTCTTACAAGGTTTAGGCTATCGAAAGTGGCCAACCTATATTTTAGCGATAAGCCTGTTGATTAAAATAATATTGAATGAGGTGCTTGTTTTTCAATTAGGTATAGTTGGTGCTGCATGGTCAAGTAATATTGCCCTATTAATGGGAGCACTTGGCTTGATATACTATGTAAAAAGAGTATTAGATATAAAATTAGCCTCTTTTCAATTTTATAAAACTACGGCGCTCGCTACGCTCGTTATGTATAGTGGTGCCGAACTCTTTATTTATTTTGAAAAACAATTGACCATTCTTCCCCTAGAGGGGCGCTCGTATGCAGCGGTTATGTTACTATTAATAACAATAATAGGTGCAAGTCTCTTTATTGTGTGGATTACAAAATTTAAAATATTAACTATAAAAGAATGGTTGCTACTGCCAATGGGTAATAAAATGGCGGCTTTACAATTATTCTTAAATAAAAAATAGGTGGACAACGAATGAATAAAATTACAGTAGTAGGCTTAGGGGCTGGCGATTTTGATCAGTTACCAATGGGCGTCTATAAAACAATCAAAAATGCAAAAAAACTATATGTACGAACATTAGATCATCCCGTAATTACGGAATTAGAAAAAGAAGGTATTTCATTTATAAGTTTTGACTTAGTTTATGAAAAGCATGATCAATTTTTACCTGTATATGAAGAAATTACGCATACTTTAATCGAAGCTAGCCAAGAAAGTGATATTATTTATGCGGTTCCTGGTCACCCACTTGTAGCAGAAATGACTATTCAGTTATTAGTTCAAGCGGAAAAAGAAGGGAAAATCCAATTAGCAATTGAAGGCGGCCAAAGCTTTTTAGACGCAATTTTTGGCGCATTACGTATTGATCCGATTGATGGTTTCCAATTAGTAGATGGCTCTACTTTTTCAATTCATCACGTCAATATGAATAATCACTTATTAATTGCACAAGTATATGATCAAATTAGCGCTTCAAATGTGAAGCTGACGTTAATGGATAAATACGATGCGGAATATCCAGTAACAATCGTTACTGCAGCAGGTTCAGCAGATGAAATTTTAAAAACAGTACCTTTATATGAATTAGATCATGTAGCGGAAATAAATAATTTAACAACGGTTTATGTACCACCAGTGGCAACGCCTAATGAAGCGCTAAAAGAGTTTTCAACTCTGCGTGCAATCATTTCTAAACTGCGTGGACCAAATGGTTGTGATTGGGATAAAGCACAAACACATGCGAGTCTAAAACGTTATTTATTAGAAGAAACACATGAGGCTTTACAAGCAATCGATGAACAAGATGATGACCATATCATTGAAGAGTTCGGCGATTTACTAATGATTGTCTTTATGAATGCGCAAATCGGCGAAGACGACGGTATGTTTAACTTAGAAGATATGCTAGAAAGCATCAATAAAAAAATGATGCGTCGTCATCCACATGTATTTGGAGATGTTCAAGTAAATAGCGTAGAAGAAATTAATGCGAACTGGGAACGCATTAAAAAAGAAGAACATGGAGAAGACGCCTCAGATGAACCTGTTTTAAAAGGCGAATACCGAGCGGATTCATCTATTCAAACATCTTACAATTACCAACGTAAAGCATCTAAATTGAAATTTGAATGGCCAACAGCGGATGGCTTCTGGGCAAAATTTGATGAAGAATGGCTTGAGTTTAAGGAAGCCCTTGCGACAGGTACAAAAGAAGAACAGTTAGATGAATTAGGTGATGTTTTAACAACCTTAGTCAACTTAGCTCGTCACCACAAGCTCTCTGCAGAGGAAGCAATGATTCATGCAAATGCAAAATTTGCTCGTCGTTTTACATTCGTAGAACAGCAAGTAAAGGCACAAAATAAACAGTTCGAAGATTTTACACTAGAACAATTAGATGAATTTTGGCAACAAGCAAAATTAACTGAGGGGGATGCATAATATGCGTTTAGATAAATTTTTAAAACTATCGCGTTTAATTAAACGTCGTACATTAGCAAAAGAAGTAGCTGATCAAGGACGTATTACGAATAATGGTAAAGTTGTGAAAGCGGCTAGTCGTGTAAAAGTAGGCGATGAATTAGCTATCCGATTTGGACAAAAAATCGTCACAGTACGTGTAGAACTCTTAAAAGAAATCGTTCGTAAAGACGAAGCAGCGACTATGTATACGATTTTAAAAGAAGAACGTTTAGAAAAAATAGAGCCACAATTCATAGATGATGAGGATTAACTAAGAAAAACGACCTGTTTTTGTTAATATTAGGAAAAATTATAACGAAAATATGATTTGTTTATGCAATAGTAGGGAAATTTACTTTATAATAAATATAGAAGTAAATTTAATCTGAATGAACAAGAAGAGGAGGAAGCCGATGTCTGAACAAAAGCAACGGAATTCCATTAGCCGAATTCATCAAGATTTTGTAAAGCAAGAAGCGTTGCGTGAAAAACGTCAGCATAATAGAAAAGTGACTATGTACCGTAGAATTGCTATAATGACAACGGTATTTATCTTACTTGTTGGTTCACTAGTATTTTCTATTGTAGAAAAACATAGTAGTTTGCAACAGAAACAAGCAGAAAAAATCGTATTGCAAAAAGAATTAAAGATAGAAAAAGAAAAAAAAGAAGAACTGAAAACACAGTTAGTTAAGCTTGACGATGATGATTATATTGCTAAGATTGTGCGAAAGGATTTGTTTATGTCGAAGAAGGGGGAAAAAATTTTTAACATCCCAAATCCCTCAGAAGATAATAAACAATCAAAGGTTTCTAAAGACCAAAAAGAGTAGTCTTGTTGACACTCCCTTTTTCATAGTTATAATAAGTAGTGAGTAATGAGTAATTTATAGACTCAATTACAATACGGTTATTGACTATCATTAGTCGCTTAAATTCTAAGGAGGAGCATTTTTTTTATGGCAATTGAAGTAGGCAGCAAAGTACAAGGTAAAGTAACAGGTATCACAAATTTTGGAGCATTCGTTGAATTACCAGATAACTCAACAGGTCTTGTGCATATTAGTGAAGTTGCTGATAACTATGTAAAAGATATTAATGATCATTTAAAAGTTGGAGAAATGGTCGAAGTTAAAGTAATGAACGTGGAAGCTGATGGTAAAATTGGTCTTTCAATTCGCAAAGCAAAACCTCAAGTTGAACGTCCAGAACGTCCAGAGCGTCCACAACGTCCACGTGGTAACAACAACCGTGGCGGTGGTCGTGGTAATCATACGCCACCAGCAGAGAATTTTGAACAAAAAATGGCTCGTTTCTTAAAAGATAGTGAGGATCGTCTTACTACACTTAAACGTGCAACTGAATCAAAACGCGGTGGCCGTGGAGCTAAAAGAGGTTAATTTGCTAACTCTTTGGTCATAGAAAAAGTGTTTTATTATATCGGTTAAGGTGAAGTTCATTTCAATGAGCTTCACCTTTTTTCAATTAATTCACCAAATAAGAGTATAAATTATTGTAAAAAAACAAAAAAAGAAACTCTCCTAAAAAGGAAAGCTTCTTTTAATATGACCCCTACGGGATTCGAACCCGTGTTACCGCCGTGAAAGGGCGGTGTCTTAACCGCTTGACCAAGGGGCCAAAATGGCGACCGAGGGGATCGAACCCCCGACCTTTCGGGTATGAACCGAACGCTCTAGCCAGCTGAGCTAGGTCGCCGTTAAGTGATGTCTTTTAGACAACATAGATTATATTACAAGAGGATTGAATGACCGTCAAGGGATTTTGACAAAAAAACTAAAAGAAAGTAAAAGAATTAACTTTTCTAAGATATTTTTGGCATTTTTTAGAAATAAATGGGGTATTAAAGGAATAATGCGAAACAATACCATTAAGTTGCGGTTGGTATTTACGATAAAAATCAATAACAAAGGGGGAATTCGCTTACTTTCTTATAATTAATCTCTTAAAAAAATGGTACTATATTTAAGAGAGGTGAAAGAGATGATCAAACTTGAGCAAGAGGCAAAGCATTACATCGAAAAATTTCAATTAATTGAACAAGGTGATCGTATTGTTGTGGGTTGTTCAGGTGGTGTAGACTCGATTGTCCTTTTACATTTTTTAAGCGAATTTAGTAAAGTGATGGATTTTGAAGTAGCGGCTATACATGTGAATCATATGCTTCGTGGTGAAGAAGCCGATGAAGACAGAAAATTTGTAGAAAAATTTTGTATGGAAAGAAAAATCCCTTTATTTGCCCAAGATATTCCCATTCCAGAGATTATGGAGCGAGAGCAAGGAAATCTACAAGATGTTTGTAGACGAGAAAGATATGCGTATTGTATGCAAGTTATGGAGCTGAATGACTATAATAAGTTAGCGGTTGCACATCATGCAGACGATCAAATGGAATCTATACTTATGGCTTTAGTAAAAGGGGCAAATGAACAAGGGATTTTAGGAATGCCTGCAAAGCGCTCATTTTACTCAAAAGAGTTGATTCGCCCATTACTGAGCGTTACGCGACAGGAAATTGAAATGTATTTACATCACTTTCAATTAACCTTTCGTGAAGATGCGAGTAATCATAAGGATTCGTATATGAGAAATCGTTTACGACATCATGTGGTTCCTTTACTTAGGGAGGAAAATACGAAAGTTGCGAAAGCCTTTCAACGTTTTTCTGAAAAGCAACGAATGGAAGATGAACTTTTAGATGAGTTAGCGCAAAAAGTTTTAGATGAGTGTATCATTTTTCAAAATGAAACATTGGTAAAGCTACAGATTATTCCATTTCAAAAGCATGCACTTGCTTTACAAAGAAGAGCCATTCTACTACTATTAAAATATCTTTACAAAGATACAATCATTGCGCAAAGTTATCCGCTTTGGAATGCTATTTTATCACTTGTAAAAACAACAGCTGGTCATGGGGAAATTTCATTGTCAGATGGAGGCATTGCTAGAAGACAGTATGACATTCTTGAACTGTATCGAAAAGCACCTGATGTGGATATACAACAAACACATATTCTCCAAAAAAACACATGGATTTCATTAAAAAATGGCTACCGAATCGGGTTATTTGTTGCTCCACTACCCTTGGAGGTATCGACGTCAGCACAATACTATACTATTGATGTATCTAGTTTGCCGTTAATGCTAAGGGCTAGAAAAAATGGCGATCGTATGCGACTTGTTGGAATGACAAATAATAAAAAGGTGTCTCGTATATTAATTGATGCGAAAATACCGCAGCAATCCAGAGAAAAATGGCCTGTTTTGGTGGATGCAAATAACTGTATACTATCGATTCCGGGCTTACGTAACAGCCATTTTTTACGAAATGATTTGCGCTTAATAGATGGTACGGTACTGATTATAGACTTGGAAGAATAACCAATGTCTATTCATTTTAAGGAGGATACAAATCATGCTTCAAAAGGACATCGAAGAGGTTTTAATTTCTGAAGAACAATTACAAGAAACAATTAAAGGGTTAGGAAAACAGTTAACAGCTGATTATCAAGACAAATTCCCACTTTTAGTAGGTGTTTTAAAAGGTGCAATGCCATTTATGGCAGACTTAATGAAACATATTGATGCCTATTTAGAAATCGACTTCATGGATGTAACAAGTTACGGAAATGCAACTGTATCTTCAGGAGAAGTGAAAATCGTAAAAGATTTAAATACGAGCGTTGAAGGACGCGATATTTTAATCGTTGAAGATATCATTGATTCTGGATTAACTTTAAGTTATTTAGTAGACCTATTTAAATATCGTAAAGCAAAATCAATTAAAATTATTACATTATTAGACAAACCAACAGGTCGTAAAGTGGATTTAAAATCAGATTATGTTGGTTTTGAAGTTCCAGATGCATTTGTTGTAGGTTATGGATTAGACTACGCAGAGAGATATCGTAACTTACCATATATTGGCGTTCTTAAAAAGTCTGTTTATTCATTTTAAAATAAATGTGACAATTTTCACTTGAAAGTTGTGACATAAAAGGCTTTTTATTGTACCACCAAATATTCATATGATAAGATTTATTATAGTTTTTCTGTTTACCTTGTGAGGAGGCTGGGGATGAATCGAGTATTTCGATATGCCATATTGTATTTATTGATATTCCTCGTGATTGTAGGGATTTTTGGAACATTTAATGGTTCAAATAAACCGACAAAAGAAATTAATTATCACGAGTTTGTAACAGCTTTAGAAGACGGTAAAGTTACCGAGGCGGAAATTCAGCCAGACAAGCTTGTTTATGTTGTAAAAGGTAAGTTAGAAGGTTACAAGAAAGATGAGTCTTTCGTAACAAACATACCGCAAGATGATCAAGAATTAATGAATTTAATTCGTGAGGAAGCAAAAGAGAGCAGTGGCGTTACGTTCTTAGCAGCTCCTGAAACGAGCGGATGGGTATCATTCTTAACAGGAATTATTCCATTCATTATCATTTTCATTCTTTTCTTCTTCTTATTGAATCAATCTCAAGGCGGAGGCGGAAACCGTGTCATGAGTTTTGGTAAGAGTAAAGCGAAGCTTTATGATGACCAGAAGAAAAAAGTTCGTTTTACCGATGTAGCTGGTGCTGATGAAGAGAAACAAGAACTTGTTGAAGTTGTTGATTTCTTGAAAGACCCAACTAAATTCGAAGAAATCGGAGCTCGTATTCCAAAAGGTATCTTATTAGTAGGACCTCCGGGTACTGGTAAAACATTACTTGCACGTGCTGTAGCTGGTGAAGCTGGCGTACCATTCTTCTCGATTTCAGGTTCTGATTTCGTAGAAATGTTCGTTGGTGTCGGTGCATCTCGTGTACGTGACTTATTCGAAAACGCTAAGAAAAACGCACCATGTATCATTTTCATCGATGAAATTGATGCAGTAGGTCGTCAACGTGGAGCAGGTGTTGGTGGTGGTCATGATGAACGTGAACAAACACTTAACCAATTACTTGTTGAAATGGATGGTTTCGGAGCAAACGAGGGTATTATCATCGTTGCAGCAACGAATAGACCAGATATTTTAGACCCTGCGTTATTACGTCCAGGTCGTTTTGACCGTCAAATTACAGTAGGGCGTCCAGATGTTAAAGGACGTGAAGCTGTACTTAAAGTACATGCGCGTAAAAAACCACTTCATGAAGGCGTTGATTTAAAAGCAATCGCTCAACGCACACCAGGTTTCTCTGGTGCAGATTTAGAAAACTTATTAAACGAAGCAGCACTTGTTGCAGCACGTAGTAATAAGAAAGAAATCGACATGGGTGATATTGATGAAGCAACAGACCGCGTTATCGCTGGTGTAGCGAAAACAAGTCGCGTTATTTCTGAAAAAGAACGCAATATTGTTGCTTATCATGAGGCAGGACACGTAGTAGTAGGTTTAACTTTAGATGAAGCTGATATTGTTCATAAAGTGACAATTGTACCTCGTGGACAAGCAGGCGGTTATGCAGTAATGCTTCCGAAAGAAGATCGTTACTTCATGACGAAACCTGAACTTCTAGACAAAGTTTCTGGTTTACTAGGTGGTCGTGTAGCAGAAGATATCGTCTTTGGCGAAGTATCAACTGGCGCACATAATGACTTCCAACGTGTAACTAGCATTGTACGTTCAATGGTAACTGAATATGGTATGAGTGATAAACTTGGCCAACTACAATTTGGTGCTAATTCTGGTGGTAATGTATTTTTAGGCCGCGATATGGCTTCTGAACAAAACTACTCAGATAAAATTGCGTATGAAATTGATCAAGAAATGCAGTCTATGGTTGCAGAACAATATGCACGTACAAAACAAATCCTTACAGAACGTCGTGAATTGCTGAATTTAATCGCGGAAACTTTATTAGAAGTAGAAACATTAGATGCAGCACAAATTGAGCATTTAGAGAAATTTGGTACTTTACCAGAAAGAACTTTTGCGAAAACAGGCGACGAACTAGCACAGGAAGAAGCTGCTAAGGCTTCTGAAAATACAATTGTAGATGCAACAGAAGCTACTGTTGTAAAGGAAGATAAATATGAAGAAGGTACACACGAACCTACTACAGAAAATCTTCCAAAAGATATTTCAGATGAAAAACCAAACGATAAAATCTAAAATGGTATTCTAGAAGAACAAAATAGAGAGTTGACTGCTTCGTTCGAGGCAGTCAGCTTTTTTTTGCTCTAGGTTGTATGTTATGATGACGACAGATGTTACAAAGTTTATTTATATAGAAAAGAGGATTATCCATGTCAGATTATTTAGTAAGAGCATTAGGATTTGAAGGCAGTGTCCGTGCATATGCTGTTAGCACAACAGAAACAGTAGGCGAAGCACAACGTCGTCATGATACATGGCCAACAGCATCAGCTGCATTAGGTCGCACGATGACTGCGGGTGTTATGATGGGAGCTATGCAAAAAGGAGAAGACCGCTTAACAATAAAACTTGTTGGAGACGGTGCTCTTGGTGGAATAATTGTCGATGTAAATGCTAAAGGTGGCGTACGTGGATACGCAGTTCAACCGCATGTGGATTACGAATTAAATGCACAAGGCAAACTAGACGTTCGTCGTGCAGTAGGAACAGAAGGCTCTCTATCAATTGTAAAAGATACAGGCTTACGTGATTACTTTACTGGTCAAGTGCCAATCGTTTCAGGGGAAGTAGCAGAAGATTTTGCTTACTATTTCGCAAAATCAGAACAAGTACCTTCAGCTGTTGGCCTAGGTGTACTAGTGAATACAGATGATTCTATTCTTGCAGCAGGTGGATTTATTGTTCAAGTAATGCCAAATGTAGATGATGAAACCATTACAGTGATTGAAGAAAAATTATCGAAAATTGAACCCGTTTCTAAAATGATTGAAAAAGGATTTACTCCTGAACAAATTTTAGAATCTGTATTAGGTAAAGAAAATGTCCAAGTGTTAGATACAATGCCTGTTCATTTTGACTGTAATTGTTCAAAAGAACGCTTCAGCACAGCTATCTTAAGCTTAGGAAAATCAGAAATCCAACAGATTCTTGATGAAGAAGGCAAAGCAGAAACACAATGTCATTTCTGTATGGAAAAATACGAATTTACAAAAGAAGAGCTTGAAGGATTCATCGCTGAAATTGATGAACAACAAGCCCAATAAACTTATTTTTAAAGCGACGGAATTTTCTAAAAATAACGTCGCTCTTTTGATTGACTTTCAAAAATCGCTAATGTAAAATAAAGTTAAATAAAAAACCTATGAATTTACTAGGGATTAGGAGTGGAAATGTAATGACAAACCAAATTGTAAACTCGGTAACAGATTTAGTAGGGAACACACCTATCGTAAAATTAAACAATGTAACAGGACCAAATGATGCAGATGTTTATGTAAAATTAGAATATATGAACCCTGGTAGTTCAGTAAAAGACCGTTTAGCTCTTGGTATGGTAGAAAAAGCGGAGCAAGATGGAATTTTAAAAGAAGGTAGTACATTAATCGAACCTACTTCAGGTAACACAGGTATCGGTCTTGCGATGATTGCAGCTGCTAAAGGTTACAAATCAGTAATCGTAATGCCAGATACAATGTCTATGGAACGCCGTAATCTTTTACGTGCATATGGGGCTGAATTAATTCTAACTCCTGGTGCTGAAGGTATGAAAGGTGCTATTGCTAAAGCGGAAGAACTTTCTAAAGAAAATGGTTGGTTCTTACCACAACAATTTGAAAATCCAATTAATGCGGTAGTACACCGTAACACAACTGGTCCAGAAATCGTTGATGCTTTTGAAAAAGCAGGCTTAACTTTAGATGCATTCTTAGCAGGTGTTGGTACTGGTGGTACAATCACAGGTGCTGGTGAAGTATTAAAAGAAAAATTCCCTGAAATCGAAATCATTGCTGTTGAACCAAAAGACTCTCCAGTACTTGAAGGCGGTAAACCAGGACCACATAAAATCCAAGGTATCGGCGCTGGATTTATTCCTAAAGTATTAAATACAGATGTATACGGTTCAGTATTCCCTGTAGAAAATGAAGCTGCATTCGAAACAGCTCGTAAAGTAGCAAAAGAAGAAGGTATCCTAGGCGGTATTTCTTCAGGTGCGGCAATCTTTGCAGCGATTGAAACAGCAAAACGCTTAGGTAAAGGTAAAAACGTGTTAGCTGTATTAGCTTCTAACGGTGAACGTTACCTATCAACTCCTCTTTACCACTTCGACGATTAATTCGTTGTAAAATAAATAGAAGGTGCAAAACTGCTTCGGCGGTCCTTGCACCTTTTTTATGTCCACTTTTTTGCGTAAAGACAGCACGTTTCATATACTGATACATAAGACATATTCTGTGGAGGAAAAAACTTGGATAACCAATTATTTAAAACGACAGCTATACGAATGAGTAAAGATGCCTTTTTTAATCGGTACAAGCAACAAGTGAAGCAGCAACCTTATCATATTTTTTTAGAAAGTGGCCGAGGAGGACATCAAAGCCTCTGTGCATGGAACCCTTTAGCTATCATTTCTTCTGAAGAAGAAGGTATACATATTAAATGGCGAGACGGTCGAGAAGAGAAACGCAAGGGGGAGTCACTCGCATTAGTTGAAGAATTGACGCAGCAATATGCGATTAAAACAGATGAACCTTTTTTTTCTGGTGGAGTTATAGGCAGTATTTCGTATGATTACACAAGAAAAATTGAAAATTTAGCGAGTACAGCGGAAGCAGATTTTCAGTTACCTCATCTATTTATGTATTTAGTGGATGCATGGGCTGTTTTTGATGAAGAAAAAGAAGAAGTTAGATTGATGAAAACCAAGACTAGCTCGATAGACTTAAAAGAATGGCAAGAAGAGTGGCTAGCAACGGAGGAAGAGCCTGTCTTTTTAAATAAGATGAACAGTGTAGAGCATACTATTCGCCCTTATGAGGTTTCGATGACAGAGGAAGAATTTAAACATGCTGTCGAAAAAATTCAACGCTACATCATTGAAGGGGATGTATTCCAAGTGAATCTCTCCGTTCGCCAATCAAAAGAATTTAAAATTGATCCAATTGTTTTATATGAAGCACTACGCACATTCAATCCATCGCCATATATGGCATTAATCCAATGCCCATCTTTTACAATTGTCTCTGGGTCACCGGAATTGTTGATTAAGAAAAAAGGGCATCAGCTTTCCACGCGACCAATTGCTGGAACGCGACCACGTGGTTTAACAGATGAAGAAGATAGCGCATTAGCAAATGAATTGATTGAAAATGAGAAAGAGCGTGCCGAACACGTCATGTTAGTAGATTTAGAACGCAATGATTTAGGGAAAGTTTCGCAATACGGTTCGGTCCACGTCGACGAGTTCATGGTCATTGAAAAATATTCCCATGTGATGCATATTGTATCGAATGTTCGTTCAATTTTAGCTGATCCATATTGTGGGACAGATATTATTCGAGCGATGTTTCCTGGAGGAACGATTACAGGAGCACCTAAAATTCGTACAATGGAAATTATCGAAGAATTAGAGCCGGTCAGAAGAGGAATTTACACAGGATCGATTGGATGGATTGGTTATAACGGAGATTTAGAACTAAATATTGTCATCCGAACAGCTTTTATTCAAGATAAAGTCATTCATATTCAAGCAGGAGCAGGAATCGTCATTGATTCTGTACCTGAAAGAGAATATATCGAGTCTTTAAACAAAGCAAAATCTATGTGGCAAGCAGTTCAAATGGTAGAGGAGGTATTCAGATGATTTTAATGGTCGATAATTATGATTCATTTACCTATAATTTGGTGCAATACTTAGGTGAGCTAGGAGAAAAAATTGTTGTAAAACGAAATGACGAATTAACTATCCAACAAATCGAACAACTGTCTCCAAAGATGATTGTTATTTCTCCTGGACCTTGTTCACCAAATGAAGCAGGTATGAGTTTAGAAATCATCACTTACTTCGCCGGAAAATTACCGATTTTAGGTGTGTGCTTAGGGCATCAATCGATTGCGCAAGTTTTTGGTGGAAAGGTAATCCATGCGGAGCGTTTAATGCATGGAAAAACTTCACCTGTATTTCATGATAATCTTGGCGTGCATTTAAATATGCCAAATCCATATACCGCTACACGCTATCATTCACTTATCGTCGAAAAAGAATCCTTACCTAATTGTTTAGAAATCACCTCTTGGACAGAGCAAGGGGAGATTATGGGGATTCGTCATAAAGAACATGCAATAGAAGGTGTTCAATTTCATCCCGAATCTATCATGACTGAGCAAGGTCTCAAGCTACTCAGAAACTTCATTGAGCACTATTGTCAGGAGGGTGTATAAATGTGGTGTTGGAAAGATGGAGAATATATCGTACAAAGTGAACTCACAATTTCACCATTTGATCATGGGTATTTATATGGCATTGGCTTCTTTGAAACATTTCGAACATATGATGGTGTGCCTTTTCTTTTAGATGAGCATCTTTTGCGCTTACAAAATGCCTTAGATCACTATCACATGACAATGCCTTATTCAAAGGATGAATTAGTGGAAGTAATCACCGAATTAACAAAGCGCTCAGATAATCGTGATGGTTATTTTAGATTAAATGTTTCTGGAGGAAATGAGGGATTAGGGCTACAAGCTAAAATCTATGCGAATCCAACTGTCATTTTGTTCCGCAAAGAACTCTCGGAAACAATCGCAGAAAAAGAAGCGGTTTGGCTGGAAACCGTACGCAGTACACCAGAGCAATCTAAACGCTTTAAATCACATCATTATGCGAATAATATTCAAGGGCGTCAAGAAGTGGAATCTTTGAAAGAGATAGAAGGTTTTTTCTTGAATGAGGCAGGATATGTAGCAGAAGGAATCACATCTAATATTTTTTGGGTGAAAGATGGTCAGCTATTTACACCAGCTGTATCAACAGGCATATTAAATGGGATTACAAGACAGTTTGTTATGAAGTTAGCAAAAGAATTGAATCTATCTGTAGAAGAAGGAGAATTTCTACCTTCGGAGCTACAGCTTGCTGAAGAATGTTTTATTACGACATCTATTCAAGAAATCATCCCTATTTCTAAGATAGGCGAAGTGAATTATGTAGGTGCAAAAGGTAAAGTCTATCAAGATCTACACACACAATATAAGAACTACAGAGGGAGATGAGTATATTGATGTTAGAACATTATAAACAACAAAAGATTGATCAACACACACTCGCATTTGGTAAAGAAACGTATGTAATGGGCATATTAAATGTGACACCGGATTCTTTTTCGGATGGCGGACAATTTAATTCTGTACAAACCGCTGTTGCGCATGCCAAACAAATGGTAGAAGAAGGCGCTAAAATCATTGATGTTGGTGGGGAATCTACTCGACCAGGCTATACGCCAGTATCTATTGAAGATGAAATCAAAAGGGTAGTGCCTGTAATACAAGAAATTTCAAAAGAAGTAGATGCACTTATTTCTATTGATACATTCAAATCAGAAGTTGCAAAAGCTGCAATTGAGGCAGGGGCACATATTATTAATGATATTTGGGGAGCAAAATATGACCCGAAAATCGCAAAAGTGGCAGCTGATTTAGACGTACCTATTATTCTGATGCATAATCGTCAAAAAGAATATGTGGGCGAAGCGTTTTGGGAGGAAGTCCAAAATGATTTCCAACAAAGTCTTGCGATTGCTTTAGAAGCAGGTGTACCACAGCAACATATATGGTTGGATCCGGGCATCGGTTTCGGTAAGACGCATGAGCAAAATATCGAGATGATGCGCCTATTGCCGAACTTAGTAGATATGGGGTATCCAGTCTTACTCGCTACATCAAGAAAGCGTATGATTGGTACGATTCTAGATTTACCTGTAGATGAACGTATGGAGGGAACCGGAGCTAGCTGTTGCTACGGTGTAGATAAGGGATGTCATATGGTGCGTGTGCATGATGTGAAACCAATTGCTCGAATGATGAAAATGATGGATGCATTACGTTAAGGGGGAAGTAAGATGGATTATATACATTTAAGAGATTTAGAATTTTATGGTTATCATGGTGTGTTGTCAGCAGAAACAGAACTTGGACAACGTTTTCGTGTAACATTAAAAATTGCAGTGGATTTACAACATGCAGGAGAAACAGACGAGCTTGATAATACGGTTAGCTATGCAGATGTATTTCAAATTGTAAAAGCTATTGTAGAAGGCAAACCCTATAAATTAATTGAAGCAGTAGCTGAAAAAATTGCTAAAAATGTGCGTGAAGCTTATCCGAATGAAATCAAAGGAATTCAAGTGGAAGTCATTAAGCCAGACCCACCAATCCCTGGTCATTATCGTGAGGTAGCTGTTGAAATTACGCGAGGCGATATGCAATGACAATCGCATATATATCTTTAGGGTCTAATATGGGAGATAAAGTAGAGTCATTAAGACAAGCAGTTGAACTTTTACATCAAAATTCATCGATTGAAGTAACAAAAGTTTCTTCTATATATGACACAGATCCAGTCGGATACGAAGACCAAGATGTTTTTATGAATCTTGTTGTAGAAGTAGAAACAACACTTAGTAGTGAAGCGTTACTAATAGTTTGCCAAGCGATTGAACAACAATTGAAGCGCGTGCGTATTATCCGATGGGGTCCACGTACGATGGATTTAGATATTATTTTATATGGAAATGAAGTCATTCATACAGATAATTTAATTGTTCCTCATCCAAGAATGCATGAACGTGCTTTTGTTTTAGTCCCGTTAGCTGAGATTGCACCAAATGTGGTACAACCAGTGGAAAATACTTCAATTACCGAACTACTTGCACAAGTAGGGGCAGAAGGCGTAAGATTGTTCAGTAAAATAACTCATGTAGATAAATTTATACAGAGTGATGAATAAGATAGTAAGTCAACTTGCTTTTTGAGTTGATTCGTATATAGCTAGGGTTTTGGTAAGAAGGATGTTGAGGAGGAAGTATTTTGGTATTGAAAAATGACAAACCGTTTCAAATAGGCGATATCGTCATGGATAACCGTGTTGTACTAGCACCAATGGCAGGGATTTGTAATTCTGCTTTTCGTTTAACTGTAAAAGAATTCGGCGCAGGCCTTGTTTATGCAGAAATGATTTCTGATAAAGGCATTGTCCAAGGGAATCGTAAAACATTAGATATGCTTTATATTGATGAACGCGAATACCCATTATCTTTACAAATTTTTGGTGGAGATAAAGAAAATCTAGTGAAAGCTGCTAAGTATGTAGATAAGAATACAAATGCAGATATCATTGACATTAATATGGGGTGTCCAGTTAGTAAGATTATAAAATGTGAAGCAGGTGCTAAATGGCTTCTTGATCCAGATAAGATTTATGAAATGGTTTCAGCTGTAACAGATGCTGTAGACAAGCCAGTTAGTGTGAAAATGCGTATTGGTTGGGATGATGAACATGTATTTGCTGTGAAAAATGCACAAGCAGCAGAACGTGCCGGTGTATCAGCGATTGCTATGCACGGTCGTACGCGTGTACAAATGTATGAAGGTAAAGCAAACTGGGATATTCTAAAAGAAGTAAAAGAAAGCATTTCAGTACCATTCATCGGGAATGGTGATGTTGAAACCCCTGAGGATGCAGAACGTTTATTAAATTATACTGGAGCAGATGGTGTGATGATTGGACGTGCGGCCCTTGGTAACCCATGGATGATTTACCGCACAGTAGAATATTTAAAATCGGGTAAAATCACTGCAGAACCAAGTATTCGTGAAAAAGTAGATGTTTGTCTATTGCACTTTAATCGCCTGATGCAATTGAAGGGTGAAAAAATTGCGGTACTTGAGATGCGTAACCACACATCATGGTATTTGAAAAATGTGCGTGGAAACGGTAAAGCACGTAATTTAATCAACAAAGCACAAACAGCAGCGGAGTTAACAATGATTTTAAATGAGTTAGTTGAAGAGAAAGAACGCGAAGAACGTGAAGGTGTAGTTTCTTCTATAGAAATCGTTTAAGGCGTATACTAAGTAGATTGAGTATGTGAATACACCAATCATTTAGCTTTAATACATTTTTATAATATGAGCCAATCTAAGCCTTTCTTTTCGGTACTTATGAGAAAAAGGAACGAAAGGCGTGATTCATATGTTAAAATTGTGTACAATAAATACATTATGGACTGCTATGCGGAACAATTATAAGGAGTGAAAGTTGTGTCAGAAGAATTAAATGACCAAACTTTGGTTAGACGCCAAAAAATGGATTCAATAAGAGAAGCTGGCCTAGATCCATTTGGTCAACGCTTTGTAAGAACGCACTTATCAAATGAACTACATGAAAAATTCGAATCAGTTTCGAAAGAAGAATTAGAAGAACGCGAAGACGCTGAAGAAGTAGTAATCGCGGGTCGTATTATGACAAAACGTAGCAAAGGTAAAGTTGGCTTTGCGAATATTCAAGATTTAGGCGGTCAAATGCAAATTTACGTACGTAAAGATGCGATTGGTGAAGAAGCTTACGAGCTATTCAAACGTGCTGATTTAGGCGATATCGTTGGGATTAAAGGGACAATCTTTAAAACTCATGTTGGTGAATTAACTATTAAAGCATTAGAATTCACATTCTTAACAAAAACGCTTCGTCCAATGCCTGAAAAATTCCATGGTCTACAAGATGTTGAACAACGTTACCGTCAACGCTATTTAGACTTAATGACGAATGAAGAAAGTAAAAAAACTTTCATTACACGTAGTCAAATGATTCGTGCTATTCGTAATTTCTTAGATAGCAAAGGTTTCTTAGAAGTAGAAACACCTATGCTAAATTCAATTGCAGGTGGAGCAGCGGCACGTCCGTTTGAAACACACCATAACGCTTTAGATGCAAAAATGTATATGCGTATCGCAATTGAATTATATTTAAAACGCTTAATCGTTGGTGGACTTGAAAAAGTTTATGAAATTGGTCGCGTATTCCGTAATGAAGGTGTGTCTACACGCCATAATCCTGAATTCACTCTATTAGAGTTATATGAAGCATATGCGGATTATAAAGATATTATGGATTTAACCGAAGATTTATTCATTCATGTTGCTGAAGAAGTTCTAGGAACTACTCAAGTTCAATATGGTGAAGATATCATTGATCTTTCAAAAGGCTGGAAACGTCTACACATGGTAGATGCAGTCAAAGAAGCTACTGGTGTTGATTTCTGGAAAGAAATGACCAAAGAAGAAGCACAAGCAGCTGCAAAAGAACATAACGTAGAAATCAAAGATACAATGGAAGTTGGACATATTATTAATGAATTCTTCGAACAAAAAATCGAAGAAACTTTAGTTCAACCTACATTCATCTATGGTCATCCGTTAGAAATTTCTCCATTAGCTAAGAAAAACCCAGAAGATCCACGCTTTACAGATCGTTTTGAGTTATTCATTGTTCGTCGTGAACATGCAAATGCATTCACTGAATTAAATGATCCAATTGATCAACGTGAACGTTTTGAAGCACAAATGGTAGAAAAAGAGCAAGGTAATGATGAGGCACATGATATGGATGAAGACTTCTTAGAAGCTTTAGAGTATGGTATGGCTCCAACCGGAGGCTTAGGTATCGGTATTGATCGCATGATCATGTTACTAACAAATGCTCAATCTATTCGTGATGTACTATTATTCCCATTAATGCGTCAACGCGACTAATTATATTAATATAATGTTTGAACACACTAATCCTCTGGGTTGGTGTGTTTTTTTCTATTCTGTTAAATATCTATTGATAATGAACTTAGAATTGTTGTACAATGTAAAACGTGCTAAAGAAAAGGGTGGTTAACAAAACGAATTGTTTTGGAAGTTGCTTAAAAAAACTATTGCACATCACGAAGTATAGTGATATAATAATTAAGTCGTAAACGAGTTGCTTATAACTCGAACAACTTACTTAAAAAAGTTGTTGACATTAAAAACGCAAGATGTTATAATATTTAAGTCGCTAACGAGTGACACTGATAACTTGAAAAAAGAAATGAAAAAAGTTCTTGACAAAGTATTTAGGATATGTTATAATAATCAAGTCGCACAAGAGATTGTGGCGACAACATGAACCTTGAAAACTAAACAATCATGAAGTTAATCAATATAAAGTCTTATTCACTTTTAAGTGAGTGGTAAGCAAACAAAAGTCTTTCTTTTTAAGAAAGCAACAAGCAGTTAGTTACTTGTAACTAACACGCTAGCAAAGCAAATGAGCTTTCAAACACTTTTTATGGAGAGTTTGATCCTGGCTCAGGACGAACGCTGGCGGCGTGCC
>JAGHSJ010000253.1 GCA_018065935.1 Candidatus Kurthia equi | reverse complement strand
AAAGCCTTGCCAAAAAAATTCTGAAATTTACAGGTTTTAGGACTACAGCACCTTTGGGTCGGGATAAAGATGAACATGTAGATGGAGGCTAAAATTTCAATTTCGCATAAGAGATTTTATGTTAAATAGATTTATTTTGTTCTGTAATGTGGATCACTTCTAATAATTATTTGTTCAAAGTTAGCCTCATAAAATTGAGAAATTTTTTCAACTTTAGAGCGTATTAGAAGACTTTTGTCCAAATAAATTACTTGTTTATTTAATTTGAATTAAAAATAGCTCTTCCTCTTGGAATTATTTACACCCTCATTTCTTCATATTCTATATATTTCAAATCATTCATCTTGCTTTGAAGAACTTTCCAATACTCTATATGAGCATAATTACTATCGGCTAACCCTATAGAGTCAATATCTGAAAGAGCGAAATCATGTGCAATTCCTAAGACCTCATCTTTCCAATACCAAAAAATTCCAATCTTCATATGGCATACCTATCTTTATATAAAATTCTATACACTAGACCTCTTGCGAAAGTATCATTTTTGACTAACACAAGAGGTCTATTTATGAGTAAAAAAAACCTATTAAAATAAAGATATTTACGCATAAAATAGCATTCCTTAATATTTCTACTATTTTATATTTTAATCCTCGGGGAAAAAGGCTTGTCGAAATTTAGAACACATTACGATAATCTAAAAATTCAAAAAACTGCACCGATTGAAGTTATTCGAGCTGCTTATAGGGGACTATCTCAGAAGTATCATCCTGATCGAAACCAAAATGACCCAGAGGCTGGGAGAATTATGGCGCTGATTAATCAATCTTATGAAGTTTTATCTGATTCTGTGAAACGTCGAAAACATGATATCTGGATTGAAGAGCAAGAAGCTCAACAGGAACAAAGAGCTCAACAGGAACAAAGAGCTCAACAGGGACAAAGAGCTCAACAGGAACAAAGAGCTCAACAGGAACAAAGAGCTCAACAAGAACAAAGAGCTCAACAAGAACAAAGAGCTCAACAAGAACAGAAAGGTAGTGATGACTCTGTTTTTGCAAAATTTTTCTCTAATATAGAATTTTTATTGGTTGGAACTATTAGTCTAATTATTATTATATCTATTTTATATTTATTACTATTTTCTAATAATAAAAGTAAGGACGATGAGTATTCAACGGTTTCAGACGCTTCAGAAAGTGTATTACTAGCAGATAACGAAGACAATATAGAAAATTCAAAAACAACGTATCCAGCAAGTTTTGATTGTAATGAAGCCAAGTCTCTTACTGAAAATTTAATTTGTAATAATGAAGATTTAGCGATAGCTGATCTAGAATTAGCTAGTCTTTTAAAACAAGCAAAAACGACTGTTACAGATAAAAAAGCCCTTAATAATCGTGTTCGAAAACAGTGGAATTATCGTGAGAAAAATTGTAAGGATGAGGCCTGTCTATTTGAGTGGTTTAATTACCAAAAAATAGTTTTAACGCAGATTATAAAAACAGGGAATGTTAACGCTGGTTTAACAGTTAAAGAATTAACACCAAAGCCCCTTCCAAAGACTGGGCATAATGATAATAGTAATTTTGAAGGTGTTGCACCTTTGAGAATTAAAACTCCATCGACTGGAAACCATTATTTTGTAAAAATTGAAAATGCTTATACACATAAACACTTGGTTAGTTATTTCATACAGTCAGGCGATGTATTAGAAATTAATCTACCACTAGGAACTTACAATATTAAATATGCATCTGGTCAACAGTGGTATGGTACTGAGCATTTATTTGGCCCAGAAACTGCATATGCAAAAGCAGACCAAAATTTTAATTTTAGATTTGATGGGTATCAATATACAGGTTATACAATTGAATTGATTGAACAGGTTAATGGAAATTTAAAGACATCTCATATCGATCCAAGTCAATTCTAATTAAATAGGCTCTAGACAGATTAGACCTCTTGCGAAAGTATCATTTTTGATCAATTTTATTGGTGAGAATATAGACATTTTGAATGGGTTCTAACAAATACGTTTCGTATAAGCGCCATTATGTTAAATGATCCATCATATTAGGATATTTTATCCATCTATAGTTATTAACCTTAAACTCTCTAACATGAGTAAAATCAGACCAAATTAATTTACTGCCTTTCGTCCACTTTAAAGATTGAATACGCAGATTTACTTTTAATTTTTCTTGTTCTGTTGCAGGTCTTAAATCCCCAAGCTCACCATAGAGTCTTACACCAGGATGAGAGTTAAATTGCCCTTTAATGAATGACGATAACCAAAAAACTTTGCTTGAGTTCACAGCACAGATACAAACATTTTTATTTTGTTTTAGATTTTCTGCTAATTGATGAGAAAATGAATCAAACAGAAAACCTGTTCCATCATCATTCAAGAAAACTGTTCCTATTGGAGTAATGTTAGGTATTCCCTCGATAGATACGCTAGCAATATTTACATGCATATTTGCTTTTTGCGCTTTAATAAAAACATCTTTAATTATTTTCCAGTTATTCAAATCAATTTTCATTTTTATAAGTCCTTATTCCAATTCCATTTATTTGTAACTTACATCTGTTTTTAGTTCATTGACTAGAAGAACTAATTTTATATTTTTATAGATATTCTAAAATTAACATAATACACGTTATGCGAAGTTAAAAATGGGAGCTATAAGCTCCCATTTTTAATCTTTAATTCGCTTTTTCGCTTCGTCATAAACTATGCTATCAGCTCGTTTTCCGACGGTAATGAGCAGGATAACTACCTGATCATCTTTAACTTGATAGACAAGTCGGACACCAGCTTTTAATAATTTGATTTTATAGCAACCTGCAAGATCGCCTCTAAGCATGTTCTTTGGAATATGTGGCTGCTCTATGACTTTAGCTAGTTTCTTTTTAAATTGATCTCGTATAGCAACAGGGAGTTTTTCCCATTCTGCTGTAAAGTCCTTGTGACGTAAAAGCTTATAAGTCATCTAATGTGACTTCCTCAAACATCTCTTTAGGATCGTTAATGCGCTTACGGACAAGGGCTAATAATTCTTCATCTTCTTCCGAAAGCAAAGCTTTTTTGACGGGCAGTTTCCCAGTCGTAGCAACATACTCAAGAATACTAGTGAAGAAATCCGTAGGTGCAATACCTTGCTCTTTAAGGATTG
>JAGHSJ010000129.1 GCA_018065935.1 Candidatus Kurthia equi | reverse complement strand
TTCTTCTTTTTTCATTTTCGGTAGCATGGCAGAGCAGGCATTATAGGATAATCCTTTACCTGTTTGAGTGTAGGTTTCGTTCCATAACCCGAGAAAATGATTATAGATGAAACGAGAACAACCGATTGTTTTCGCAATTAATACCTCTTGTTCTTTATTCGGATAAATCCTAAATTTATAAGCTTTGTGGCGTAGCATTGTATTCACCTCACTTCTTTTTCATTAGTTATTTTGATATAATTATATCGTATTTTTAGGAAAAATATCAATTATTTGGCATTAAAACATCAAAACAAAAGAAAATGCCGATTCATCTACACGACTAAAGTCGCGAGTGTTCTCGGCACAAATCATAAATAAAAAAACTACCTCCTAAGCAATCAAATAAGATGACGGTTAAGAGGTAGTTTTTCAACATACGATTTTATTTTACTGATGCGCCAATGAAGTCACGGAATAATGGTTGTGGACGGTTTGGACGTGAAATAAATTCTGGGTGGAATTGTGCAGCCACATAGAATTTTTTCTCTGGTAATTCGATGATTTCAGCTAAGCGACCATCTGGTGAAGTACCTGAGAATACAAGACCTTCTGCTTCCATCGCTTCACGGAATTCATTATTGAATTCATAACGATGACGGTGACGTTCATAAACAAGCTCGTCATTGTAAATTTGAGCGGCACGAGAGCCTTCTTTTAATTTACATGGGTATAAACCAAGACGTAATGTACCACCCAAATCTTCAACTGATTCTTGATCAGGTAATAAATCGATAATTGGGTATTTAGTATTTGGGTTTAACTCAGTAGAATGTGCACCTTCAAGCCCTAAAACATTACGCGCAAATTCAACTGTTGCTAATTGCATACCTAAGCAAATACCTAAGAATGGTACATCATTTTCACGTGCGAATTGTGTCGCAAGGATTTTACCTTCAACTCCACGGTCACCGAAGCCACCAGGAACTAAGATACCATCAGCATCCGCTAATAACTCTTTTACATTTTCAACAGTTACATGTTCTGCGTTAATCCAGTTGATATCGATATCTGAATCATGTGCATAACCTGCATGTTTTAAAGCTTCTGCAACTGAAATATACGCATCTTGTAATTCAACATATTTACCAACAAGTGCAATTTTAGTTGTTTTCGAAAGATTATTTACACGGTTTACTAATGCTTTCCATTCAGTCATATCTGCTTCTGGAGCTTTGATACCGAAGTGGTCAAGAACGATGCTATCTAAATGTTGTTCTTGAAGCGCTAATGGAATATCGTATAAGCTTGCTGCATCAACACATTCAACAACTTCATTTGCTTCTACATCACAGAATAAAGCGATTTTTTCTTTCATATCTTGTGGTACAGGACGATCAGAACGAACAACTAAGATATTTGGTTGAATACCTAGTGAACGTAATTCTTTCACTGAGTGTTGTGTAGGTTTTGTTTTTAATTCGCCTGATGCTGCGATATAAGGAACTAATGTACAGTGTAGGTAAAGTACATTGTCATTTCCTAAATCACGTTTTAATTGACGAATAGCTTCTAAGAATGGAAGTGACTCGATATCACCAACTGTACCACCGATTTCAGTGATTACGATGTCTGCGCTTGTTTCGCGACCTGCACGCTGGATACGGTCTTTGATTTCATTTGTGATATGTGGAATAACTTGAACTGTTCCACCTTGGTAATCACCGCGACGTTCTTTTTGTAGAACTGTAGAGTACACACGACCAGAAGTTACTGTTGAGTGTTTACCTAAGTTGATATCGATGAAACGTTCATAGTGGCCTAAGTCTAAATCTGTTTCTGCGCCATCATCTGTTACGAATACTTCACCATGCTGGTAAGGACTCATTGTACCTGGATCTATGTTAATGTATGGATCGAATTTTTGAGTTGTAATTTCTAAACCTCGATTTTTTAATAAACGGCCTAGTGAAGCTGCTGTAATCCCTTTACCTAATGATGAAACAACGCCACCTGTTACAAAAATATATTTAGTCAACTTGCCTTCCTCCTTACATTTTGTACTTGCAGTAAAAAATAAAAAAACGCCCCTCCCGCAGAAACTGCAGGGGGAGCGTATATTATATACGGTCATCCTCCTTTTTCAAGGAGCCCAAGTAAAAGATTATAACTTTTAACTTTATAAGTCAAGAATTTAGTAATCCATTATTCAAAGCGACATCCATTCATTCGAACCAAATGTGCATGGCATATACATTAACGACACGAAAAATTATTTTACTTCTTCTTCTTCGTCTTCGTCTTCATCTAAATCTTCTTCATCAAGATTGATTTCGATTTCAAGCTCATCTTCATCGATTGCTTCGTCAGCAAGATCTGGATCAACTACATCAAGACCAATTAAATCATCGTCTTCATCTTCGTCTTCGTCGTAAGAATCAAAGTCATCTACTAATTCGATTTCTTCAACTTCTACTTCGTCTTCATCTTCTTCAACAGCTTTGGCTTTTTTCTTACGTACTTTAACCGTAGGAGCGATTTCTTCTTCTACTTGATCGATTGCGTACCATTCTCTTAGGCCCCAACGATTTTCAGCTAAAATCATAAAACGACCATCAATATTTACATCTGTGTAAAATTGATTCATATTCGCTTTCATTTCAGCTGGCGTACGAGCATTTAATTTTTCAATTGCAGCAATGATATCTTTAAATGCAAGTGGTTTTTTAGACTCCACTAAGATTCCATAGGCAAGGTTGATTAATGATTCTTCTGTTAATTGTTCTTGATTTAATTCACGAAGGTTCAATTCGTGCACATCCTTTCTTGATTACATAAGCATAATTACTATTATATACACAGTACCCTTTATTGTACCACAATCATTTGTTTATTCTACTTTTTTTGAAACTTGAGTAAGCAATATAAAATAAATAGAGGGCAAGCAATAGTATAGGTATTGCACCCAGTTGTTTATTATACATTAAATAAGTTATTACAAGTAGTGCGATAATTACAATTAGATGAATGAATAGTTTCATTGATTTAAGAACTCCTTGAAAAACTCTTTGCAACCAATTATACAAAAAAAATACCAAAGAGCCTAGTTTTTTTAAATTAGGCTCTTCTTTTTAGTATTTTACACCATTACATGTTTCGACGATACTGCCCGCCAACTTCATATAAAGCTTTGGTTATTTGCCCTAAACTAGCGTATTTCACAGTTTCCATTAACTGTTCAAAAATATTTCCACCAGATTTCGCAGTTTCTTTTAATTTCTCTAAATATTTTTCTGTTTCATTCGCATTTTGTTGTTGGAATGTGCGTAAATTTTTCAATTGTGTTTCTTTTTCTTCTTTTGTCGCACGTGCAACTTCCATTTCATTCACTGAATCATCTGTTGCTGGATTTGGATTTAAATACGTGTTCACGCCGATGATTGGTAATTCACCCGAATGTTTTAAATGCTCATAGTACATCGACTCTTCTTGGATTTTTCCTCTTTGATACTGCGTTTCCATCGCGCCTAATACACCACCACGGTCATCAATTCGGTCAAATTCCTCCAACACAGCTGCTTCCACTAAATCAGTCAGCTCATCTACGATAAATGATCCCTGCAATGGATTTTCATTTTTCGATAGCCCATGCTCTTTTGTAATAATCATTTGAATCGCCATGGCGCGACGAACAGATTCCTCTGTTGGTGTTGTAATCGCCTCATCATACGCATTTGTGTGTAATGAATTACAGTTATCCTGCAACGCCATTAATGCTTGCAATGTCGTACGAATATCATTGAAATCAATTTCTTGTGCATGCAAGCTTCTTCCAGATGTTTGAATATGATATTTCAGCTTTTGACTGCGTTCATTTGCACCATATTTATCACGCATAACCGTTGCCCAAATTCGACGAGCTACACGACCAATGACCGTATACTCTGGATCTAGGCCATTCGAGAAGAAGAATGATAGGTTTGGCGCAAAGTCATCAATACGCATGCCTCTGCTTAAATAATATTCAACATATGTGAAACCGTTTGCTAACGTAAACGCTAATTGAGAGATTGGATTCGCACCAGCTTCTGCAATATGGTAGCCCGAAATAGACACAGAATAATAATTTCGCACGTTATGGTCGATGAAATACTGTTGAATATCCCCCATCATGCGTAATGCAAATTCGGTTGAGAAGATGCATGTATTTTGACCTTGGTCTTCCTTTAGAATGTCTGCCTGTACTGTTCCACGCACAACATTTAATGTAGCTTCCTTCGTCTCCACAAATTCTTCTAATGTTAAACGTCGTCCGATTTCTTGCTCGCGTTTGCGTACTTGTTGGTCGATTGCTGTATTCATAAACATCGCCAAAATAACAGGGGCTGGGCCATTAATTGTCATAGATACGGATGTAGAAGGTGCACATAAATCAAAGCCCTCATACAATTTTTTCATATCCTCAAGTGTACAAATACTTACACCTGATTCGCCTACTTTCCCATAAATATCGGGGCGTTCATCTGGATCTTCTCCGTACAAGGTTACCGAATCAAAGGCAGTTGATAAACGTTTCGCCTCATCATCCTTCGATACATAGTGGAAACGACGATTTGTCCGTTCTGGCGTTCCCTCTCCTGCAAATTGACGCTTTGGATCTTCGCCCTGACGTTTGAATGGGAAAACACCAGCTGTATAAGGAAAGCTTCCTGGTAGATTTTCTCGGTAAACAAAATTCAAAATTTCGCCGTAATCCTTGTATTTTGGTAATGCAACTTTCGGAATTTTTGTTCCTGATAGACTTTCAGTGCGTAAAATCGTACGAATTTCTTTATCACGTACTTTTGTGACATACTCATCGCCCGCATAGTCTTCTTTTAATTTTGACCAATTACGCAAAATTTGTTTTGATTCTGCTGTCAGCTGGTCTTCTGTTGCCTTCACCAATGCATCAAGCGTTTGTAGCGTTTGCTCGTCTCCACCCGTTTCCTTCACTGCTTCAATTGCACCATGTAGTGTGAATAGACGACGTGCTACATCTACTTGTTGTGCGCTCTTTTGATGGTAATTGCGTACAGTTTCAGAAATTTCTCGTAAATAATAGCGACGGTCATTTGGAATAATGACATTTTGTTTTTGTGTTTTAACAAACTCTTCATAACTTGTTTTCCAATCATAGCCTAGCTTGTCATTAATCGTGTGAACAAGTGCCGCAAATAATGAATTTGTTCCCTTGTCATTAAATTGGCTCGCAATTGTGCCAAAGACTGGCATATGCTCAAGTGGCTCACTAAATAATGTATGACTTCGTTGATATTGTTTTTGTACCTGACGTAAAGCATCTTCTGAACCTTTACGTTCAAATTTATTGATAACGATTAAATCAGCATAATCAATCATGTCAATTTTTTCCAATTGTGTTGGTGCACCAAATTCACTTGTCATGACATACATAGATACATCGGAAATCGTCGTAATCTCATTGTCACCTTGTCCAATGCCTGATGTTTCAATAACAATTAAGTCAAAGCCTGCTGTTTTCACAACATCCAAAACATCTTGAATCGCATGTGACAGCTCGGTGCGTGATTCACGTGTCGCCAAAGAGCGCATATAAATTCGTTCATTAAAAATAGAGTTCATACGAATACGGTCACCTAAAAGAGCACCGCCTGTTTTTTGCTTCGTTGGATCGATTGAAAGAATCGCCATTTTTTTATCTGGGAATTCTGTTAAAAAGCGACGAATTAATTCATCTGTTAGTGAGCTTTTACCCGCGCCACCAGTTCCCGTAATCCCAAGTACAGGCGTGTTTTTACTTGCTCCACGGGCTGCTTTAATAAATTCTTCACTCGCACCATTTTCTACATATGAAATCAACTTACCAAGTACTAGTGAATTATCCGTCGATACTTCAGCTAATTTTGATGTGACATCTTCTGTTTCCTTTGTGATACGACTATCAGCAATCATTTTAGCAATCATGCCCTCTAAACCTAATTTACGACCGTCCTCTGGTGAGAATAGACCGGATATGCCGTAGTCTTGTAGAAGCTTAATTTCAGCAGGCAAAATAACACCGCCACCGCCACCCCAAATTTTAATATGCTGTGCGCCTTTTTCAGCTAATAAATCATACATGTATTTAAAATACTCGACATGTCCACCTTGATAAGAGGAAATGGCAATTCCCTGTGCATCTTCTTGAATAGCTGCATTAACAACCTCTTCAACTGAACGATTATGCCCTAAATGAATAACCTCTGCTCCCTGAGCTTGTAAAATTCTACGCATAATATTAATCGATGCATCATGCCCATCAAATAAGCTTGATGCTGTTACAAATCGTACTGGATATGCTGTATTTTTTATCGTTACCATATTAGTGACCCTCCTAAATGAATAATAAAGACAGTAGCGATTGATCATTCAATTTCTACTGTCCTTCATTCGTTCCAAAATATTATTTAAAAAGTGTGATTTTATATTATTTGATTAGCATACGCGAAATGACCATACGTTGAATTTCTTGCGTACCTTCGTAAATTTGTGTGATTTTCGCATCGCGCATATAACGCTCGACTGGATAATCTTTCGTATACCCATAGCCTCCGAAAATTTGAACGGCTTCAGTTGTCACACTCATAGCTGTGTCGCCTGCTAATAATTTAGCCATTGCTGACGCCTTACCATATGGCAGTCCTTCACTTTCAAGCCAAGCCGCTTGATATGTTAATAAACGAGAAGCTTCAATACCTGTCGCCATGTCTGCTAACTTAAAACCAACGCCTTGATTTTCCGCAATTGGTTTGCCGAATTGTACGCGTTCACTCGCATAGCCCACTGCTGCATCTAATGCACCTTGTGCAATACCTACCGCTTGTGCGGCAATCCCGTTACGTCCGCCATCTAGTGTTTTCATAGCAATTTTAAAGCCTTCGCCTACTTCACCTAAAATATTTTCTTTCGGTACGATGCAGTTTTCAAAAATTAATTCTGTAGTTGGTGACGAACGAATACCTAATTTATTTTCTTTTTTCCCTACTGAGAAGCCTTCGAAATCTGATTCTACGATGAAGGCAGTCGTACTACGACGATCATTGATATCCGTTAATGCGAAAACAATATAAATATCTGCAACACCACCGTTTGTGATGAAGATTTTTGAGCCATTTAATACATAATGGTCATCTTTTAATGTCGCAGTTGTTTTCATACCACCAGCATCCGAACCTGATGCTGGCTCTGTTAAACCATAAGCGCCAATTTTTTTACCTTCTGCCATCGGGCGTAAATATTTTTGCTTTTGTTCCTCTGTACCAAATTTATAAACCGGCCAGCCAGCTAAAGAAGTATGAGCAGAAATTGTTACACCTGCCGATGCATCAACACGTGATAATTCTTCCACAACGATGCAGTAAGCTAAATAATCCATGCCTGCACCACCGTATTCCTCTGGCCAAGGAACACCTGTTAAACCTAACTCAGCCATTTTATCGAAATGACTGCGCTCGAAACTTGCTTCTTCATCACGTTCTGCTGCGGTTGGAGCAATAACATCTTCTGCAAAGTCACGTACCATTTTTCTTAACATTTCATGTTCTTCTGATAATTTAAATTGCATGTAAAATTCCCCCTAGGTTCTCTTTTCTCTACTTTCTCTTTTTGTTCTTTTTGTTCTTTTGATTCGCTTCTTTTTTATAATTCTTTCGAGATAACTAAACGCTGAATTTCACTTGTACCTTCATAAATTTCTGTTACTTTCGCATCGCGGAAATATCTTTCTACGGGATATTCCTTTGAATAGCCGTAACCTCCATAAATTTGAACGGCTTCTATTGCCGTTTCGACAGCTGTTTTTGAAGCCAATAATTTCGCCATCGAGGCTTCTTTTTTACATTCTTCTCCACGCCCATGTAATTCAGCCGCATAATAAACTAAATGTTTTGCCGCCTCCACATTCGTCGCCATATTTGCCAATTTAAAGCCGATTCCTTGATTCTGAATAATTGGTTGACCAAATTGTTGGCGCTCCTTGGCATAGGTAACAGAGGCATCTAATGCTGCTTCCGCAATCCCTAAAGCTTGTGCAGCAATTCCAATACGCCCCACATTTAAGTTTGCCATCGCAATGGTGAAGCCTTTATTTATTTCACCTAATACATTGGCATCTGGAACGAATAAGTTTTCAAATGTTAATTGGACTGTACTCGAGCCATGAAGACCCATCTTCTCTTCATTTTTACCGATTACTAAGCCTGGCATCGTTTTTTCGACAATAAAGGCTGTAATACCACGCGTTTTCAATGAGGCATCTGTAACAGCAAAAACGATAAAGATATCTGCATAGCCGCCGTTTGTAATAAAGACTTTTGAGCCATTGATTACATAGCCACCATCTGTTTTTTTAGCCGCTGTTTTTATGGAACCTGCATCTGAACCTGCAGATGGTTCCGTTAAGCAAAAGGCCCCGAGATGCTCGCCACTTGCTAATTTAGGAACGAACTTTTCCTTTTGACTCGCTGTACCAAATTTTAAAATGGGATTAGTTGCAACGGAGGTGTGCACAGATAAAATAACCCCTAATGTTGCACTTACTTTTGATAGTTCATGAATCGTTAAAATATACGATTGGAAATCCATTTCTGACCCACCATAGCTCTCTGGTGTCGTCATCCCCATCAAACCTAACTCACCCATTTGCTTTAGTAATTTCGTGGGAAACTCGCCATTTTCCATATTTGGTATAAAATCTGCTACCTCCGTTGAAGCAAAGTTCTGAACCATTTTCTGAAGCATGACCTGCTCTTCTGTTAAGTTGAGTGCCACTATAAACCCCTCTTTTCTGTAACATAGTCAAGTTCGTCTTCACGAAACAAAGTTACACCGCTATTTTTTTATTCGTATACGTAAAATCCTCTACCACTCTTTTTACCGTACCAGCCTGCTGCCACATATTTACGCAACAGGGGACAAGGGCGATATTTACTATCTCCGAATCCCTCATACAATGTTTCCATAATATAAAGACATGTATCTAGCCCAATGAAATCTGCTAATGTTAAAGGCCCCATTGGATGATTCATACCTAATTTCATGACATCATCGATTGCTTCAACAGATGCTACCCCTTCATAAAGCGTATAAATGGCTTCATTGATCATTGGCATTAAAATTCGATTGGATACAAAGCCTGGGAAGTCATTCACTTCGACAGGTGTCTTTTTCAAAGCATGTGTCATTTCTTCAATTGCTGTGTAGACCTCATCCTTTGTCGCTAGACCACGAATGATTTCTACCAACTTCATAACTGGTACAGGATTCATGAAATGCATCCCTATCACTTGTTGTGGTCGTTTCGTCACAGCGGCTAATTCTGTAATAGGTAATGAAGATGTATTAGACGCTAAAATCGCATGTTCAGGTAAGAATGCATCTAGTTGTTTGAAAATTGCTTGCTTCACAGCCATATTTTCTGTTGCTGCTTCAATTGCTAAATCAATATCCGTCGCTTCACTCATCTGTGTAATGAATGTAAAACGTGCAAGCGTAGCTGTTTTATCTGCTTCTGAAATACGTTCTTTCGCCACATTTTTTTCGAGATTTTTTGTAATACGTGCAAGACCTGCTTCAAGTGCTTGCTCAGATGTATCACATAAAAAGACTGTGTAACCTGCTGTAGCACAAACCTCTGCGATACCTGCGCCCATTTGACCTGCACCAATAACAAGAATATTTTTGATTGCCATGCTTTTCTTCCTCCTCTTTATGAAACTTCAATCATAATTGCGTCGCCTTGACCGCCACCTGAACAAATAGCTGCAATACCGATTCCACCGCCACGACGTTTTAATTCATGTGCTAATGTCAAAACAATACGTGCGCCAGATGCACCAATTGGGTGACCTAAGGCAACTGCCCCGCCATTCACATTTACTTTATCCTCATCCAAGTCCGCAATTTGGTTGCTAGCCAATGCGACAACAGCAAATGCTTCGTTAATTTCAAACAAGTCAATCTCATCTAATGTTTTTCCTGTTTTCTTTAAAATTTCATTGATTACTAAGCCTGGTGTTTGAGGGAAGTTTTCAGGTTCAATTGCTACTTCTGCGTGACCAATTACAGTCGCTAAAGGCGTTAATTGGCGTTTTTTTGCTTCCTCTTCACTCATGACAACAACTGCACACGCACCATCATTTACGCCAGGTGCATTCCCTGCAGTGACAGAGCCATCCTTACCGAATGCAGGTTTCAATTTAGCCAATGTTTCCACTGTCGTACCTGCACGCGGTGCTTCATCTTGATTCACGACGATTGCATCACCTTTACGTTGAGGAATTGTGACATCTATAATTTCATCAGCAAATACCTGTCCATCAATCGCTTTTACAGCTAGTTCTTGGCTTCGTGCTGCCCAACGATCCTGTTCTTCACGCGAAATAGATAGATCTGTCGCCGTTTTATTTCCGTATGTCCCCATATGTACTGCATTTTCACTAAATGCGCATGTCAGTCCATCAAATACCATCCCATCAATCAATGGTGCGTCGCCCATACGCAATCCCCAGCGCGCGTTTTTTAAATAATACGGTGCATTCGACATGGACTCCATACCACCTGCTACAATAATTTGCTCTTCACCAAGTCGTATTAATTGATCCGCTAATGTAATACTTCTCAATCCTGAAGCACATACTTTATTAATTGTTTCTGTTTTTACTGACCATGGAATTCCTGCTTTATGGGCTGCCTGTCTCGATGGAATCTGTCCTTGTCCACCTTGTAAAACAGTCCCCATAATCACTTCATCAATTTGTTCTGGTGCAATTGCCGCTTTCTCTAATGCGCCTTTAATAGCCAGTCCACCTAAATCACTAGCTGATAGCGAACTTAGTGCGCCACCAAATTTTCCGAATGCTGTACGTGCTCCACTAACAATGACTGATTTTGTCATTAACAATTCCCCCTTTAATAAAGTATGCGCTTTCACTAATATAAAAAAAGAAAGAGAGCCGGGAAGCCCCGCACTCTCTTTGTTCACAATACTGACAGTTATAACTTGCGAAGCTTACTGCTAGTTTGCATGCGAGTGTATGACATATCACTTTTCCTAATTATATAATAAATGGATTTTTAAGGAAAGTTTTATCTTTAATTTTCAGCAATCTCTTCTACTTCATCCTCATTTTCTGTGGTTGGCGTATAATTTTCACCAAAAATCGAACGTTCTAACAACTCAGCTACATCGTAAGTTCCTACTGTTTCTTCTACTTCTTTTGCTTTTGTACCATCTGAAATCATCGTTAAGCAATAGGGACAGCCAGAAGAGATGATTGTCGGACTTACTGCTAACGCTTGCTCTGTACGTGCAACGTTAATACGATTTCCTACATGTTCTTCCATCCACATTAATCCGCCACCTGCTCCACAGCACATCGCATTTTCACGATTACGTTCCATTTCCACAAGCGTTACACCTGGAATGGCTTTTAGGATTTCACGAGGTGCATCATACACATCATTGTATCTGCCTAAGTAACATGAATCATGGAAAGTAATCTTCTCTTTCACTTCATGCTTAGGTGCTAATTTTTTCTGCTGTAATAATTCAAATAATAATTCTGTATGGTGGTACACTTCCCCACTCCAGCCAAAATCACTATACTCATTTTTGAAGATATTGTATGCATGCGGATCGATTGTGACAATCTTCGTCACGCCTGCTTTTTCAAACTCTTTAATATTTGCTTCTGCAAGCTCTTGGAAAAGGAACTCATTTCCTAAACGGCGTGGTGTGTCGCCAGAGTTTTTCTCTTTATTGCCAAGGATTGCGAATGATACACCCGCTTCATTCATTAAGTGTGCAAATGATAGAGCGATTTTTTGTGAACGATTATCGAATGAACCCATTGATCCAACCCATAATAAGTACTCGAATTCTTCGCCAGCTTTTGATGCTTCTTTTACTGTAGGAATGTGTAAATCAGGGCGTTGGTCTCTCCAAGTTTCTTTCTCTTTACGGTTAATTCCCCATGGATTCCCTTGACGTTCGATATTAGACATCGCGCGTTGTGCGTCTGGGTTTACTTTTCCTTCAGTCATTGTTAAATAACGACGTAGGTCAATAATTTTTTCTACATGCTCATTCATTACTGGACATTGGTCTTCACAGTTGCGGCAAGTTGTACAAGCCCAAATCTCTTCTTCTGTGATAACGTCGCCAATTAATGATGGGCTGTAAATATCATCAAGAACAGCGCCTTCAGCTCCAGCGGCCATTGCTAACTGATTCCCCTGTGTTTTATTGAAAAGGAAACTAGGAACCCACGGCTTTTGAGATGTTTGAACACTTCCGTGGAATGTTAAATGATCACGTAGTTTTAACATTAAATCCATTGGAGAAAGCATTTTTCCTGTTGCAGTTGCTGGACACATATTTGTACAACGACCACATTCTACACAAGCATATAAATCAACTAACTGTAGTTGTGTGAAGTCTTCAATTTTACCAACACCAAAAGAAGGGATAACTTCTTCTGCATCTTCATCTTCCGATTCTTCATCAAATTGATTGAAGTCGATTGGTGTTAATTTACCCACATTGTCTAAGCGATTTAAGTATACATTCAAAGGGCCTGCCATTAAGTGCATATGTTTTGATTGAGGTAAGTAAACTAAGAATGTCAGTAGGAATAGTAGATGCGCCCACCACATAATGTAGAAAATTGTAGCCGCAGCTACTTCAGGTAAGAAACTAAAGATTGCCGCAATTCCTGATGCTACTGGTTCAGTCCATGCTCCAGCTTCGCCGTGCCAGATGAGCCCCATACCATTACCAATTAAAACAGAAACCATTAATCCACCGATAAAAATCAGTACTAAACCTGATTTGAAATTACGTTTTAAGCGTACTAATTTCTCCACATAACGTCTGTAGAAAGCCCAAACAACCGCTACTAGGATAATTAATGTCACGATTTCTTGGAAAAATGTAAAGTATGGATACACAGGTCCTAGTGGTAAGTGGGATCCTGGTTTTAAGCCTTTCCATATGAAATCAATTGCGCCAAATTGTACTAATATAAAACCATAGAAGAACATAACGTGCATAATGCCACTTTTCTTATCCTTCAATAATTTTGATTGTCCAAATACCATAATCCAAATTTTCTTTAAGCGTGCTTTCACATCATTATTAAATTCCGTTTTCTTACCAAGTTTTACGAAATCGTATCTTGTTTTCATCAGATAACCGAATAAATAAAGTGAATATGCAACTACTGCTATAAAGAATACCCAATTCACTACAAGTAATGTGTTCATCAATATTCCCCCCTTATGATAGTTAAGAAATCCTTTGTTCTACCATTTTAATCAAATATTTGTAAACGCTTTAATAGTTCCATTGTAAATTATGAATGACAATTCAGTCAATCGTTT